>JBIOHJ010000058.1:0-19556 GCA_044448905.1 Bacteroidia bacterium
CTCTTTAAGATACAATTCATTAGAGATGTACAACGTGTGCAAAAGATTTGTACTGCTCCAGATGGAAAAGCTGTAATCAGAAAGCTTGTCAAAATTGCCAAGACAATCCATTACAAGATTATTTGAAAACAAGCTGTCCTGTTCGGGCAGCAATGGTGTTAAGATAATTTCTTCGGCTTTCACTTTTACATAGCCATGATGATAACTTTCTATTTTACGTGCTGCCGCTTCCGATAAATCAAGAATCCTGTTTTTCACATATGGTCCGCGGTCATTTACACGTACAATAAGCGATAAATTGTTTTGGATATTAGTTACTTTTAAAAAAGTATTGAACGAAAGTTTGCGATGCGCTGCGGTGAAATCTGTCATATCAAAAATTTCACCGCTTGCAGTTTTGCGCCCGTTAAATTCTTCGGAATAATAAGAAGCAAAACCTTCTTCGCAATAATTTCCATTAAAATGAGGCATGGAAAATAGCAAACAGGAAGAAAGCGCCAGTAAAAATTTCAACTTCAGGAACATTTTTAATTTATTGAGTCAAAATAAACCAATAATCATAGTCAGAATAATAAAAATCAGGTAAAAGATTACAAAAAGCTGCCAGTGCATTCTGCCCCGGTATTCTTATTCATGCCAACCTGTGCCTTACAACATTTTCAACACGTTGAATCAACTGCATCGGGTTAAAATTTCTCCAGCTGAAATTATTCAGCTCGCCTCCGGTTACTAAAAAACTGTCGATGTTATTAAGCTCCATTTCTTTCAAAACATGCTCACGGAAATTCAACGCAACAATCCACCCTTCATTCACATCATCAAACCACTCATTATAATAACAATCGTCTGATGCATGAAAATTGAGAACATTTTCTCCTATTAAAATAAATTTGGTGATTCCGTTGCCAATCATCGTGTCCACAATATCACGTTTTAAAAACATTATATCATTGTTGATGGCATCGTTCCACTCCCCAATAAATTCTAAAATTACAATGCCATTATCATAGTCAGCATACAATTCTTTCATGTAAAGCGTACTGCTTCCCAAATCATCCCACTGCGGATGGATGAAATAATTGTAAATGGTTTTATCGTAAACGAATTCATTGTATTCCCTTCCATAAAAAGGTGACAACTCATCCTCGGATGCTGTGTACAGCTCTCGCCATGCGTAGAAGGGTTCTATATCTTGCATTTTTATAAAAAGCAAAATTAAAAACTTATTTTTTGAAAGAAAAAATTGCTTTCCTCACACTCCCATATTTATTCAAAAGTAAATTTGCCTTTGCAGAAGAAATATTTAATGCATTCATCAGCATCTTTGTGCCGCGACTAATGAGCTTGTTATTGGTGAGCTGCATGTCTACCATTTTATTTCCTTTCACTCTTCCCAGCTTAATCATCACTGAAGTAGAAATCATATTCAAAACTAATTTCTGCGCAGTGCCGGCTTTCATACGCGTGCTGCCCGTCACAAACTCAGGTCCTGTAATTACTTCAATTTTATAATCAGCATGTTTTGAAAGAGGAGAATTTAAATTGCAGGTGATGCAGCCCGTTTTAATTTTATTTTTTCTGCATTTTTCCAATGCACCAACCACATAAGGAGTAGTTCCCGAAGCTGCAATCCCGATAACAAAATCTCTTTTTGAAATTTTATATTGTTTTAAATCATTCCACCCCGCTTCTGGATTATCTTCTCCAAACTCAACTGCTTTCCTGATTGCTTTATCACCTCCGGCAATCAACCCAATCACTTTTCCTTGTTCAATACCATAAGTAGGAGGGCATTCGCTGGCATCCACAATTCCCAATCTTCCGCTAGTTCCGGCACCGATGTAAAATAATCGCCCTCCTGCTTTCATTTTGTTCACCACTTCGTTAACCAATTTCTCAATTTCTGGAATAGTTTTTTTTACAGCAGCGGCAACCGTTTTATCTTCACGGTTAATATTCAAAAGCAAATTACGGACACTCATCTTTTCAAGATCAGTGTATTTTGAATCCAGTTCGGTGATTTTATTTTCCATTCATTTAATATAATGAAGGAAATTTTGCCGGATTATACTGATGCATCAATTCATAAACAGAATTAAAAACACTTCAACACTTGGTTTTGAAAAATAATCTCCGTCTGTTCCATAGGCCGGGCGATGGTCTTTAGCACAAAGAGTTTTTGGTTCGATGTCGAGATACCGGAATCCATTTTGTTCTTCAAGAACTTTTTGCATCATATATGCGCTTGCGCCACCGGGAACATCTTCATCAAGAAAAATAATTTTATTTGTTTTCTTTAATGATTCAACTATGTTGTGATTGATATCAAAAGGAATCAAACTTTGCACATCAATCAATTCGCAGCTTATTTCCATTTGCTGTAATTGCTGAACGGCTTCCTGTGCAATTCGCACACACGAACCATAAGTTACAATCGTTACATCATTTCCTTCACAAATAACTTCTGGGATACCAATGGGCACCCTAAACTTTGCTAAGTTATCAGGTAATTTTTCTTTGATGCGGTAAGCATTTAATGGTTCTATGATTAAAGCAGTATCATCACTTGCAAGCATGGTGTTGTAAAATCCTGCTGCCTGTGTCATGTTGCGGGGAGTCAGAATTAAAATTCCACGAAGCGAACCAAGAATCATCTGCATGGGTGAACCTGAATGCCACACTCCTTCTAAACGATGTCCTCTCGTGCTTATAATAAGTGGAGCTTTTTGTCCTCCTTTGGTTCTGTATTGCAAACAAGCCAAATCATCCGTAAGAGTTGTTAACGCATAAACTAAGTAATCGAGATATTGAATTTCAGCAACAGGTCTTAATCCACGCATGGCAAGCCCGATTCCCTGCCCGACAATTGTTGTTTCGCGGATGCCTGTGTCAACAATACGGTTCTCCCCGTATTTTTCCTGCAATCCCGCGTACGTTTGATTCACTCCGCCAATCAAACCAACATCTTCTCCGAAAATATGAATGGCAGGGTTTTCTTTTAACTGTACATCCCAGTTAGCAAGCAGCACTTCGCGTCCGTCAACAACCTGAGATTGCTCACTGAAAACAGGTTTCACTTCTTTTACCTTAAACGCAGATTTTTCAGACTGGCTGTACAAATATGAATCGTACCGTTCAACATTTTCCTCATTCCACTTTTTCTGCCATGCAATTAAATTTTGTTTTGACGAAAAATTTTCATTCTTGGTTAAGCGCAAAGATTTATTTAGTGCTTCAGAAATATCTTTACGGATAGGTTCAGCGATTTCTGATAATTCTGAAATTATTTTTTCGATAAAAATTTTATTATTGCTTTCTGATGCAACAGTATTTAATATATTTTTTACTTCTGATACTTCATTTTTAATCGGGCTCTGAAATGCCTGCCATGCTTTTTTCTTTGATTCGTTTACTGATTTTTTTGATTCCGTTTCAATTGCATCCAATTCTTCAGCTGTTGCAATTGCTGACTGTAAAATCCATTCACGCATCTTGCGGATGCAGTCATAATTATCTTCCCATTCTAATCTTTCTTTCGATTTATACCTCTCGTGTGAACCTGAGGTGGAATGCCCCTGCGGCTGTGTCATTTCCTGGATATGAAACAAAACAGGAATGTGATGCTTGCGGCAAACAGCAATTCCTTTTTCATACATGTCGCACAAGCCGGGATAATCCCATCCCTTGGCAGTGAGAATGATGTACCCGTCTTTTTCTTCGGTTCTTTCAAATCCTTTAAGTACTTCCGAAATACTTTGCTTGGTGGTGTGATATTTTTGAGGAACTGAAATCCCAAAACCATCGTCCCAAACAGACACTGCCATGGGGATTTGCAACACACCGGCTGCATTAATAGATTCCCAGAAAAACCCTTCACTCGTACTTGCATCACCAATCGTTCCGAAAGAAACTTCATTTCCTTTCAAGGAAAAGTTTTCAAAATATTCTGTGTGCAATTCCGGATTGGCGCGATAAAGTTTTGATGCGTAAGCAAGCCCCACTAATCTTGGCATTTGCCCCGCAAGCGGGGAAATGTCAGAACCGGAATTTTTTTGCTGCATGAGATTTCTCCATTCCCCTTTTTCATCCAATAGCCTTGTAGAATAATGTCCGTTCATCAATCTTCCTGCCGATGAAGGGTCAGCTTCCACATCGGGATGCGCATACAACTGCGCGAAGAATTCCTGCACGGTTAACAATCCTGCTGCCATCATAAAAGTCTGGTCGCGGTAATAACCTGAGCGGAAATCACCATTGCGGAAAACTTTTGCCATTGCAATCTGCGCAATTTCCTTTCCGTCACCAAAGATTCCGAACTTGGCTTTGCCTGTAAGCACTTCCCTTCTTCCCAAAAGGCTTGCCTGCCGGCTTTCATTAGCAATACGATAGTCATTCAGAATTATTTTTCTGAAATCACCGTAGGATAATTGCTGCTTTTCGGCTGAAGTTTCTTTCTCTTCGCTCATCCTGACAAAAGTAAAAAAAGAGCCACAGATTCACAGATTAAAGTATAATAATTCCTAAAATCAATAAATCTTCGGCTTTACAGCCGCTTATAAAATTTCAAACCCAACAAACACGGCAAAAATTACGCTTGCAATCCCATTTGTAGTAAAAAAAGCCATATTCACTTTACTCAAATCATTTGCTTTAATGAGCATGTGCTGGTAAATCAAAAGGATTGAAAAAACTCCCCATCCGCATAAATAAACCCAGCTGAATTTTCCGTAGTAAGAAGCAACTAATAAAACAACGGAAGCAACCAGGTGCAGTATTGCAGAAATACGTAGCGAGCCTTTAATTCCAAGTTTTGAAGGAATAGATTTTAGTTTTTGTTCCCTGTCAAAATCTATATCCTGTAGTGCGTAAATAATATCAAAACCGCTTACCCATGTTAATACAGCAATGGAAAATAAAATGGGGAGCAAATTAAAATTCCCGGTTACTGCAAGATAAGCCCCTATCGGAGCAAGGGACAATCCCAATCCTAATACAAGATGGCTTAATGAGGTAAAACGCTTTGTATAACTGTATCCAAGAACCACAAGAAGCGCAACGGGAGATAAATAAAAACATATTGTATTAATAAAATAAGTGCATGCAATAAATAAAAGGCAATTGACGATTACAAAAAGCAAAGCCGAATCAGCTGAAATAATTCCGGCCGGAATTTCACGTACCGCTGTACGTTTATTCTTCGCATCAATATCACGGTCGGCCCAGCGATTAAACGCCATTGCAGCTGAACGTGCAAACACCATGCATAATAAAATTAAAACAGGAAGCTTCCATTCGAACACAAAGTTTTTTTCCTTCGCGCCAAGCAAAAAGCCGATAAATGCAAACGGTAAAGCAAAAACAGTATGGCTGAATTTGATGAGAGAAAAATAATTATTTATAGCGGAACTGGTAACCGGTTTCATCATCTGCAAATTTCAGTAATATTTGTTTGATAAAAATTACGATTGAAATCAGTAATATTGAACCATGGAAAAATCAAACGCAACAAGCCTTCTTAAATCAATTGTAATAGGAGCAGCGGTTGTAATATCTGCAATGCTCCTGTCAAACGCATGGGAGCGCTCACATATCAGCTATGCCAACAAAGAAACCATTAATGTTACCGGTAAAGCAGAAAAAAATTTCGTATCGGACCTCATTGTATGGCAGGGTTCGTTCACCAAGAAATCTGCCTTGCTCAAGGATGCATACCAGCTTCTCAAAAATGATAATTCAATTATCCTGAATTATCTCATAAAGAAAGGCATTAAAACAAATGAAATAAAGTTTTCATCTATTAGCATCAACCGGCAGTATGATAATATTTACAATGACAAAGGAATTATTACAGGACGTACATTCCGTGGCTACGAGCTGGAGCAAAACGTGAGCATTGAATCAGCCGAAGTGGATAAAGTAGAACAAATTTCGCGCGAAGTAACTGAACTGATTAATGATGGAATTGAATTGAATTCGAGCAGTCCCTCTTATTTTTATACAAAGCTTGCCGATATTAAAATTGATATTTTAAAACAGGCAACTGAAGATGCAAAGAGAAGAGCAGAAACAATAGCTGTAAATGCAGGAAGCAATTTAAAAAGACTCGTGCGAACTAATATGGGTGTTTTTCAAATAACAGGTCAAAACAGCTCGGAAGAATTCAGCTATGGTGGTGCCTACAATACAAGCTCAAAGAATAAAACCATTTCCGTTACTGTTAGCCTGGAATATGATTTAAAGTAGGGTTGAGGAGTGTGGTTTTAAAATTAATACACAATTATCTTCAGCGTTTTTAATTCTAAAGTGCCTGATAAGAGGCTGATAAAGTAAATTCCCCCTTCCATATCTTTTTTCTGAATCAAAATCTCGCCTTTGTTATTCTCAACTTCAATCCTTTTAACTTCATTTCCCAGTACATCAAAAATTTTCAATGAAACATTCTTCAAACCAGGCTCTGTTAAGTTGTAATGAATAATTGTCTGTTCATTAAAAGGATTCGGTGATGCAAAAAAGTCAGCATCTGTTGTAAAACTATTTTCATTAACACCAAGAGCTGCGCAACCCGTTAAAGTTGCAAAGGCGTCAACCTTTCCGTAACCCCATGTATTGTTGGGTAAAGTCCCCCAAACATAAGAATCCGTATAAGCACATAAAGTAATTGCCTGCTTTGCCTGCAACCAGGTCGCATTCGGGTAACGCTGGAAATATAAAGCCGCAACTCCTGCAACAACAGGCGATGAAGTGGAAGTTCCGCCATCACGCATGTGCATGCAACCTTGTTTTGTAATTTTAAATATGCCCGGTGGGCTTGCAAGAACCATACAGGAGAGAGTAACTGTACCGGAAGCGGTAATTTCAGGTTTTAATCTTCCATCGCGTGTAGGTCCGCGGCTGGAATTGGCAGCGAGGTCATTGGGAGTGCCGCTTACAGTTGATGTAGTGCTGTCACACGCAAGATATGAGTTTTTATTCACGTAGTTTCCTACTGTTATCACTTTATCACTGCATGTAAAGCTGCTTACAATATTTTGAGTGGTATCAGGCAACACATATTTTGTGATGTCAGGAAATTGTACCGGAGTTGGCAAGCCAATTGAAATCATCTGGAAGCTCCATAAATCCATTGTACCGGTTCCGGTGGTCATAAGCCGGTAGTTATAGTTTGAAGTTGAATCGGCAATTACATAAAATATCATCGAATATCTTCCTGCCTGTAAATATGCATAGCTCTGAACAAGCGCTAATCTTTGTCCAAGACTGTTTTTTAATGTATCAGTCTTAAGGATTCCAAGGTGAGAAGCAACCTGTGAGTAAGGCAACATTCCCCTGAATTGATAATTTGGCGAAATTAAATCGGCAGCAACCGTAAATTTCATTGAAGGAAAATTCGCCTGCGTAGCCCACATTTCCATATAAATGGGATTTGGACTTGATGAAAACCATGTAAAAGAAGTATCGGGCGAAGCCACTGTATGCTTTACGTGAATTCTCAAATCTCCGGCATTGCCTGCAGCGCAAACAACAGTTCTTCCGTTTTGAGCGGTAATTAAATTTTCAATCATCACTGCCTGCAAATCTTTCGCATCGTGCGAGCCATAATAAGTTCCGGCACTAATGTTAATAACGCATGGCTTACCCATGCTGTCGGCTTTTGTAAAAATATATTCGACCGCATCAGCTATCGAGTTCAACCAGTCGTCATCAGGTAAGTTCCAGTTTACACAAACTGTTATAATATCAGCTTTCGGAGCTGCTCCACCAAAATGATTTACCTGCAAACCGTTTCCGGTCGCCACCCCGGTTACATGTGTTCCATGCCCGAAATAATTATCAACATGAGCTGTAGCCTGCCCGTTATCAATGTTAAACGAATTGAATTCACGCCCGTACGTATATCCCTGCGGGGGATTACCGGTTAAATTATGATCCCATATAAATTTCACTCTTGTATTTCCACTTGAATCCTTGAAATCGCCATGTGTAAAATCAATTCCCGAATCAATTATTCCCATCACCACATTGTTGCCGTTATATCCCTGGGGCAACGGTGCAACTCCCGCATGTACGTCCACAATACGGTTTTTCACCACCATCGAATCATTCAGCGGCTGCAGCTTCATATAATTATCTTCAATGCGAATTACATTAGGATCGGCAGCCAGCGTTTCCACTTTCGAAATGGGGAGAACAATTGCCGCAACATCTCCTGCTGAATATTTAAAATTTCCGCCAAGATGATTAGTTAGCATCCGGATTACATTTACATCACCCTGCACAAATAATGCTGCCGGGCGATTTGGATCAGTTGCCGAAATTATCTTTTTAACTAAAGTATAATTCAACTTGGTTGTTTCCTGCCCAAATAACATGGATACATTCAGTAATCCTGTCAGAATAAACAAAAAATATTTTCTCATGATTATTAAATTTTAACTATGTAAAGTTACTAATGTTATTTTTGAATTAATATGCGGAGTTTTAAGAATTCCAGTAAGTTTGTAAACATTATTTTTAACAAAAAGGTTACACTTTATTCATTAATTCCCTCAATCTGTAATTAGTTCATGGCTGACGATAAAAAGATTATTTTCTCAATGGTTGGAGTAAGCAAGATATTCCCACCTCAAAAACAAGTTTTAAAAGACATTTACCTCTCCTTTTACTATGGTGCCAAAATCGGTATTCTCGGTTTAAACGGTTCCGGAAAGTCCACTTTGCTTAAAATAATTGCCGGTGTTGAAAAATCATTTAATGGTGAGGTAGTTTTTTCTCCCGGTTACGATGTGGGCTATTTGGAGCAGGAACCAAAATTAGATGACACCAAAACAGCTAAAGAAATTGTGATGGAAGGCGTGCAGCCAATTGTTGATATGCTGAAAGAATACGAAGAGGTAAACAACAAATTTTCTGAACCTATGGACGATGATGCCATGAACAGGCTCATTGCACGGCAGGGCGAATTGATGGACCAGATTGAAGCTGCCGGAGCCTGGGAGCTGGATAATAAAATTGAAGTGGCAATGGATGCATTGCGTTGTCCTGATCCCGATGTAAATGTGGCAAATCTTTCAGGTGGCGAACGCAGGCGGCTTGCTTTATGCCGGTTGCTATTGCAGCAGCCAAAAATATTATTGCTGGACGAACCCACTAACCATCTCGATGCCGAGTCAGTTGAATGGTTAGAGCAGCACCTGCAGCGTTACGAAGGAACTGTAATTGCCGTTACCCACGACCGTTATTTTCTCGACAACGTTGCCGGGTGGATTCTTGAGTTAGACCGTGGCGAAGGTATTCCCTGGAAAGGAAACTATTCTTCGTGGTTAGAGCAGAAATCAAAACGTTTGATACAGGAAGAAAAATCCGAATCAAAACGCCAGAAAACACTGGAACGCGAATTGGAATGGGTGCGTATGGCGCCAAAAGCAAGGCGTGCAAAAGGCAAAGCCCGTTTGAATGCCTACGAATCTATGCTTAGTGAAGATGTAAAGCAAAAAGAAGAGAAGCTCGAAATATTTATTCCTAACGGTCCGCGGTTGGGAAATGAAGTTATCGAAGCCATTGACGTTTCAAAAGCTTTTGGCGAAAAACTTTTATATGAAAATCTCAATTTCAAATTACCTCCTGCCGGGATCGTTGGCATCATCGGCCCTAACGGTGCGGGTAAGACTACGTTATTCCGTATGATTATGGGAACAGAAAAATCCGACAGCGGAACTTTCAAAGTCGGTCCCACCGTTAAAATCGCTTACATTGATCAATCACATGCTTCCATTGATCCCAACAAAACCGTTTGGGAAGTCATTTCGGGCGGGCATGAGTATATTGAAATGGAAAAGAAAATGCTCAACTCGCGCGCTTATGTAGCTCGTTTCAATTTCAGCGGTGCCGACCAAGGCAAAAAATGCGGTGTTCTTTCGGGTGGCGAGCGAAACCGTTTGCACCTTGCGCTTACTTTAAAATCAGAAGCCAATGTTTTGTTGCTTGACGAGCCTTCAAATGATATTGACATAAATACGTTGCGTGCGCTGGAAGAAGCCCTCGAAAATTTTGCCGGTTGTGCCGTTATCATCAGCCACGACCGCTGGTTTTTAGACCGTGTTTGTACTCACATACTTGCTTTCGAAGGCGATTCGCAGGTATATTATTTTGAAGGAGGGTATTCGGAATATGAGGAGAATAAGAAAAAACGCCTTGGTGATGAGCAACCGCACCGGATAAGATATAAATCGCTTGTGAAAAATTAACCTTACCAACGAATAACGAATTTATTTCGAATTAACGAATTGGGAAAATGAGTGCTACTATTCTAAAAAGAGATGATTTAGTTTATCCGGAATTGAGTTTCAAATTGGTTGGTTATGCATTTGAAGTTTTTAATGAATTAGGATATGGTCATCATGAAAAGCATTATCAAAAAGCATTTGCCATTCTTTTAAAACAGAACAATCATATTTTTGAAGAACAGAAATATTACAACTTGAAATTTAAAGGAGAAATCATCGGGAAATCATTTTTAGATTTTGAAATTGAAGATAAGGTAGTGGTTGAGTTAAAGAAAGATGCTTTGTTTTCAAACAAACGAATAGAACAAGTGTTGGAATATTTGAAGGAGTCGGAAAAAAAATTGGCAATACTTATCAGTTTTTCATCACAAGGAGTAAAAAGTAAAAGATTAATAAATTTTGATGCGATTAAAAATGATAGTGATAATCTTATTCGTTAATTCGAAATAAATTCGTTATTCGTTGGTTATCTAATGAAACCTTCCATCCCCAAAGGCACTCGAGATTTCTCACCCGTTGAAATGGTGAGGCGTAATTATATATTAGATACCATCCGCACCGTTTATCAGCGTTACGGCTACCAGCAAATTGAAACGCCCGCAATGGAAAACCTTTCCACTTTAGAAGGAAAGTATGGTGATGAAGGGGATAAACTTCTATTTAGGGTTCTTGATTCTGGAGATTTTGTTGAGGAAATAAAAAAAAATCTTCTCAATAATGAAAGAGTAGAAATAATTATTTATCAAATCTTCTATGATGCTCTTAAAAATGAGTTAGATAAACCTAATCTTGAGGATTTAAATACAACAATTAAATCACTTTCTGATTTTATCATTGAAAAATCGAGGCACTTTGATTTTAAATCCGAGGAGATCGGATTTATTAGAAATTATCTTTTAGATGACAACAATTCCCTAGATTTAGGAAATGAGTTAGCTCGACCTATATTTTCAGGTGCAATCCATAAGAAATCTACAGAAAGTGATTTTAGGTTTTATTTTAAGCAATTTAAGAATAACATAATAAAAAAAATTTACTTTTATCTAGATACCCAAAAATTTCGTTCTAGTGTTTCCGAAAAAGGTCTTCGTTATGACCTGACTGTTCCATTTGCCCGTTACGTTGTTATGCACCAAAACGAAATCACTTTTCCTTTTAAGCGTTACCAGATTCAACCCGTATGGAGAGCAGATCGTCCTCAGAAAGGACGCTACCGCGAGTTTTATCAATGCGATGCAGATGTGATTGGTTCTGATTCATTATTGAATGAAGTGGAAATGATCCAGATGATTGATGAGGTGTTTTCGAAACTTGGAATTGGTGTAACAATTAAGGTTAATAACAGGAAGATTTTAAGTGCTATTGCAGATTTTATGAAGGAACCAGATAAAATTAATGAAATAACTGTTGCTTTAGACAAGCTTGATAAGTTAGGTTTGGATAATGTAATAAAAGAGTTAAGAGAAAAAGGAATTGCAGAATATGGCATAACGAGTTTAAAAGCATTAATTGAGAATCTCAAGCTAGAAAATAATCCATTGATTCTAGTTCAAAACATGGTTAGCTTTTATGATGAAGGAATAAAAGGAATTAATGAGATAAACAAAGTAATTTCCTATTTTAAACAGGATTCTTTACACATATCTAAATTGGAAATTGATATAACATTAGCTCGTGGACTTAATTATTACACTGGCGCCATAATCGAAGTAAAAGTAAACGACTCTCGTTCTACTTTTACCGGCAGCCTTCTCGGTGGTGGCCGTTATGATGATTTAACAGGAATATTCGGTTTGTCTGATGTTAGCGGTGTAGGAATTTCTTTTGGTGTGGATAGAATTTATGATGTGATGGAAGAAATGAAATTGTTTGATCAGCTAAATCTTCAATCATCCACAACACAAGTAATGTTTGTCAACTTTGGTAAAGAAGAAGAAAAATATTGCTTAAAGTTGTTGCAGCAGGTTCGTGCTGCCGGAATCAATGCTGAGCTTTATCCCGAAGCAGCCAAAATGAAAAAGCAAATGAGCTATGCTGATGATAAAAAAATTCCGTTTGTTGTTTTAGTTGGAAGCGAAGAAATCAAGTCAGGCTTACTTAGTGTTAAAAACATGCAAAGCGGGGAACAGGAAAAAATTTCAGTTGGGGAGTTAATAAAAAAAATTACCTAGACGATGCCTGTACACCAGATATCCTCCACACATATTGATTTCAATAAAATTAATGACATCATTAATTCAAATTCAAAGATTGAATTAAGCGATGAAGCAAAAAATAAAATTATCAGATGTCGTGAGTATCTTGATAAAAAACTTGAAGGAAATAAAACTCCCATTTACGGAATCAATACCGGCTTTGGTGCTTTGCATAATCATTCTATTGCTGAAAACGACCAGGAACAACTGCAAATAAATCTTGTCCGTTCCCATGCATGCGGTACAGGCGAAGAAGTTCCTCATGAAATTGTTAAGCTTATGCTCTTTTTAAAAATACAGGGATTGAGCTATGGAAATTCAGGAGTGCAATTAGAAACCATACAACGGCTGGTTGATTTTTACAACAATGATATTCTCCCTGTTATTTATCAGCAAGGCTCACTCGGTGCATCAGGAGATTTAGCTCCTCTTGCGCACTTAAGTTTACCATTGCTTGGTGAAGGCGAAGTTTTTTATAACGGAAAAAATCAAAAGACCGAATCTGTTTACAAAGAATTAAAGTGGAACCACATTCACCTTAAATCAAAAGAAGGTTTAGCATTACTGAATGGCACACAGTTCATGAATGCATATGGAACATGGGCAATTATGCAAGCACAACATCTTTCGGAAGTTGCTGATGTAATTGGCGCCATTTCACTTGATGCGTTTGACGGACGCATGGAACCTTTTCATCATCTCATTCAGCAAATAAGGCAGCACCCGGGACAAATAGAAACCGCATTACATTTCCGTGAACTGTTAAAAGACAGCGCAATCAGCAAACAAAATAAAAAGCATGTGCAGGATCCGTATTCGTTTCGGTGCATTCCGCAGGTACATGGCGCTTCAAAAGATACCATCAATTATGCAGCACAGGTTTTCTTCAACGAAATAAATTCGGTTACTGACAATCCTACAATATTTCCTGATGATGACTTAATTATTTCAGCAGGTAATTTTCACGGACAACCTTTGGCGTTAGCCATGGACTTTCTTGCTATTGCTCTTTCTGAACTTGGCAGCATCAGCGAACGGAGAACCTATCAGTTGATATCCGGTCAAAGAGATTTGCCTGAATTTTTAATTAAAGATGCAGGATTAAATTCCGGACTAATGATTCCGCAATATACTGCTGCTTCGTTGGTAAGCCAGAACAAACAATTGTGCACACCTGCTTCTGTTGACAGTATTGTTTCATCAAACGGACAGGAAGACCATGTAAGCATGGGAGCCAATGCTGCAACAAAACTTTACCAGGTGTTAAAAAATCTTGAAACCATTTTAGCAATTGAATTACTTACTGCAATTCAGGCATTGGAATTCCGCAGACCATTAAAGACTTCAGTTAAACTTGAAAAAATAATTTCTGATTATCGTAAAGAAGTTCCTTTTATTAATCAAGACAGAACTCTTTTTGAGGATATTGAAAAATCAAAACAATTTATTCGCGGCTTAGTTACTGAAAGCGTATTGAATTAAATTCGCTCCCATCCTCAAAGCTTTCTGGTGTGCTTCGGGCGAGTCTTTGTGGACTTCGTAGTCTTCCCAGCCGTCACCCAAATCACATTCGTAATCGTAAAAACAAACCAGTCTTCCCTGCCATATTAAACCAAAACCCTGTGCGGGTTTACCTTCATGCTCATGCACTTTGGGGGGGCCACTGGCAAAATCATATTTCTGATGATAAACAGGATGATCAAAAGGAAGTTCAACAAAATCCAGTTCAGGAAAAACTTTTTTCATTTGCGGACGCATAAATTTATCCAAGCCATAATTATCTGAGATGTGCAAAAATCCTCCACCCGTTAAATAATTTCTCAGGTTCTGAGCTTCCTGCATACTGAAAACAACATTCCCATGCCCGGTCATGTGAACAAAAGGATAATTGAACAATTCAGGGCTTCCTACCTCAACAATTCCCTGTTCGGTATTGATATTGGTATTCAAATTCTGGTTACAGAATTGAATTAAGTTCTTCAGAGATGTTTCAAGATTTGCATACCAATCCCCTCCCCCACTGTATTTTAACAATCCAATTTTGTAAGATGGTTCAGTGGGAATGAATGAAGAAAAAATAAAAAATGATATTATTAAAAGAAGCCTTTTCATTGATTTATAAAATAAATTGTACTGCACGCAACTATACCGGCTGTTTCAGTTCTTAATCTGCTTTCACCAAGCGATATTGTTTTAAAACCATTTGATTCGGCAAATTTAATTTCTTCTTTCGAAAAATCTCCTTCCGGGCCAATCAAAAGTAAAACATCATTTTCTTTTGAATATATATTTTTCAGTGTTGAGCTTTTATCTACTTCACAAGTGCAAATAAATTTTTGCGGGGATTTTGCCTGCTCAACAAAATCTTTGAATCTGATTGAAGAATTAAGTTCGGGCAAATATGCTTTTACAGATTGCTTCATTGCAGCAACCAGTATTTTATTCAATCTTTCCCGCTTTATTTCTTTTCTTTCAGAATGTTCGCAGATGATCGGAGTAATTTCATCAATTCCTATTTCAGTTGTTTTTTCAAGAAAGAATTCAAGCCGGTCAATATTTTTTGTCGGGGCTATGGCAATGTGCAGAGAATAATTTCTTCTCCCTGTCTCCTTTTGAGTTTCAAGAATTCTTACTTCACAGTTCTTCTTTTCAGCGATTATTATTTCCGCTTTATAAAGTCCCCCCTCTCCATCCACCAAATGAACAACATCACCTTTTTTATGCCTTAGCACACCAATGCAATGCTCGGCTTCTTCTTCACTAAAGAAATGTAAATCAGAATTAATATTTGGACAATAAAATAATTGCATGATTGTATTTAAATGAAAAAACCTTCCTCTAAATGCAAAAGAAGGTTGTTATTTTTTATACTCTGAACTGAACACTGAATACTTTCTCAAGCCATTTGAGGAACCTTGGGCGATGCACCAAGAATTTCTTCATTAGCAAACTCAGCATACTGCGCAAAGTTTTTAATAAATTGGCGGGCAAGATCCATTGCTTTTTTATCGTAAGCATCCTTATCAGTCCATGTAGCTCGCGGGTTTAGAATTTCATCAGGCACGTTAGGGCATGAATGGGGAAACTGCAAGCCGAAGATCGGAAGCGTATCGTAATTCACTTTATCCAAATCACCATTCAACGCAGCAGTTATTAAAGAGCGCGTATAACTCAATTTCATCCGTGATCCTACTCCATACGAGCCGCCTGACCATCCGGTATTTACTAACCAGACTTTTACATTATGTTCTTTGATTTTTTTTCCAAGCAATTCGGCATATTTAGTAGGATGCAACGGAAGAAATGCCTTTCCAAAACATGCTGAAAAAGTGGTGGTGGGTTCTGTAACCCCTACCTCAGTGCCTGCAACTTTTGCCGTATAACCTGATATGAAATGATACATGGCTTGCCCTTTTTCCAATCTCGATATCGGGGGCAATACGCCAAAAGCATCGCATGTCAAAAAGAAAATATTTTTTGGAGAACCGGCAATTGAAGGCTCCACCGCGTTATCAATAAAATGAATCGGGTAAGCTACCCGTGTGTTTTCGGTTTTTGAAATATTATCGTAATCAACAGTGGTGGTCCCTTCATAAAATTCGGTATTCTCTAATAAAGCACCAAAACGCACCGCATCAAAAATCTGTGGTTCTTTTTCTTTTGAGAGGTTAACACACTTCGCGTAACAGCCGCCTTCAAAATTAAAAACAGTTTTATCACTCCATCCATGTTCATCATCACCAATCAATCCACGATTAGGATCAGCGCTTAATGTTGTTTTACCTGTTCCTGACAATCCAAAGAACACTGCAGTATCTCCGTTCTTACCAATGTTTGCCGAACAATGCATGGAAAGAACACCTTTATGCTGCGGCAATACATAATTCAAAACGGAAAAAATTCCTTTTTTAATTTCACCGGTGTAACCTGTTCCGCCAATGATAATTATTTTTTTTGTAAAATTAAGAACAGCAAAATTATGCTGCCGTGTTCCGTCAACGTTCGGATCGGCTTTAAAGCCGGGAGCATTTATTATTACCCAATCCGGAACTTGTTTTAATATTTCCTCTTTTGTTGGTCGTAAAAACAAATTGTTCGCGAATAAACCGTGCCAGGGAGTTTCAGTAACTACTCTTATGTTTAAACGGTTGGCAGGATCGGCACAGGCATAACAATCGCGCACATACACTTCTCTTCCTTCAAGATAAGCAGCAAGACGATAATATAAATGTTCAAAATTTTCGGGATCGAATTTGATATTAACATCACCCCACCAGACAGTTTTTTCAGTTTCAGCATCACAAACCACAAATTTATCTTTAGGTGCGCGTCCCATAAATTCGCCTGTGTCAACAGCAAGGGCCCCGGTATCGGTAAGCTCACCTTCACCTCGTATAATTGCTTCTTCAATCAGCTCGGAAGGAGTTAGATTCCAATAAGCCACTGAAACATTTTTCAAACCCAAATCGGCTACCGATGCATTTGGGTTTTTCAAACCATATTCATTCATGTGATCAAAATTAAGGTTAGCAAATGCAAATAAACTGAAAAAACTCAGCCAAAGCAATTTAATAATTATCGTTTATGCCGGCACGGTTCATTTTCAGTAAATTGAACCAGCTCATGTCCTTTGAATCTCTCCCTCACATCATTTATAAAGAGCTTCTGTTCACTCTGGTCCAGTTCTGTTAAGCTGAAACAAAAATCAACTTCTCCTTCACGGCCCCAAGGCACCGTTTCATAATTTAATTTACTTCCTTCTTTCATTTTATTTTTTTCCCAATCCGATAAGGCAGCGTCAAAAATTTGTCTTGCATTCCTGTCAGTTCCTTCACCAATACTGATGAACGAAATGACCAGCCGGTACGTTTTATTTTGCCCATCCTGCGGAGCCACTGCTTCTGCCTCGCCATTGCCAATAATTATGGCATCGCTTGCAATACCTGTTGTATTATTTGAAACCGCTACCGGTTTGTCTGCAGATGACTGTGAGGATTTGCATGAAGAAATAACAATAGGCAAAGCAAAAATCAGTAATAGATTTTTTTTCATGTGATTTATGATTATAGTTTACAATGTATTCATCAGGCTAAATTATACATTTTAGAGTATTTATTTTTTGAATAGTTCATGAAGTATTGAAAGTTCAGCTCTTCACCGGTAATCATTTTGCATAATTCATGAGCTTTATATGTTTTTCCATGACAATGAATTTTTTCGCGCAGCCATTCAAGCAATGGTTTTAAATTTCCTTTTGCGATTTCGTTATCCAATTGAGGGACTTCCTTTAATGCATGACTAAAAAACTGTGCCGCATAAATGCTGCCCTGAGAATATGTAGGAAAATAACCGAAGCTTCCGTGTGACCAATGAATATCCTGCAACACTCCTCTTGCTTCATCAGGCACATCCAATCCAAGGTAATCTTTATAAGCCTTGTTCCATATTTCCGGTAAATCGGAAACTTTGATTGATCCTTCAAGCAATTTGACTTCCATTCCGAAACGAATCATTACATGAAAATGATAGGTAAGTTCATCGGCATTGGTTCTTATTAATGAAGGTTCAACAACATTAATTGCTTTATAAAATTGCTCTAATGAAATATTTTTTAAGTTCTCAGGAAAAATGTTTTGAACCAACGGATAATTATGTTTCCAGAAATGCAGTGATCGCCCCACACTATTTTCCCACAACCGTGATTGCGATTCATGTATGGCAAGCGAAAGATACTCGCCCGAGGGTAATCCATAATCATCAATGCTCAAACCCTGTTCGTACAAAGCATGTCCGCCTTCGTGAATGCAGCTCCAGGTCATTTCGCGAAAATCATTTTCATTAATGCGTGTAGTTACGCGGACATCTTTAGAATTAAAATTTGTAGTGAAAGGATGGGTGGAGATATCCTGCCGACCCGCATTAAAATCAAAATTCATTTGTTTCAAAACATCTAATCCGAATTTCCATTGCTTGTCTTTATCATAATGTTTTTTCAAAAATGAATCATCGGGTTTCGGCTGTTCCATAATTCTCTTAAAGAATGGCACCAATTCATTTTTGACCCCCTCAAAAAGTGTTTGTAACTTTTTCGTTGTTGAGCCGGGTTCATATTGATTTAATAGTGCATCATAAGGATGTTCTTCATAGCCCAATATTTCACATTCCTGCTTTTTAAGCTCAACTAATTTTTCAAGCAGCGGCTGAAAGATTTTAAAACTGTTTTCCTTTTTTGCTTTCTGCCATGCCTGGAAACTTTCCGAAATGGTTTGATTTAATTTGATGACAAACTCCGTTGTATATTTCTTTTGATCGGTATAATATCTCAAAGATTCGCGGATGTTTACCTTTTCTTTTGAGGAAAGTGTTGCATCATTAATCAACTCCTTCAATAAATTTCCTAATTCATCCGAAGTGCTCAATTCATGAACAATTCCTGATAATGTAGAAATCTGCTGCGCGCGGTAACGCGCACCTTGATCTGGCATATAAACTTCTTGGTCCCATTGCAAAACGGCTGATGAATAATTAACATCGGCTATTTTTTGCATCAGTTGCTTGTATTTTTCGTAAGAGAAATTCATAGAACTAAATCAGTATTTATTTTTAACAGCATATATCACAATCATCAGCCAGCCAATTATGAAAAACAATCCGCCAATCGGAGTAAAAGGCCCCAGCCAATTCATGTTTGCATGCAAAATGTTTTGAGTGGAAAGAAAATAAAGCGAACCGCTGAAGAAAATTATTCCGGTTATGAAAAAGTATCCGGCTCTTTTCAGAAAGATATTATCTCCTTTGGTTGAAATCAAAACAGAAACAACTATTAAAACAATGGTATGATAAAACTGGTATCGCACACCCGTTTCAAAAGCAGCAAGCTGTTCGGGAATAATTAGTCTTTTTAATGTGTGGGCACCAAAAGCTCCTAACGCAACACAAATAAAGCCAGAAATCGCGGCTACTATCAAAAATTTGCGTGGCATAAATAAATCAATTGTAAGTTTAACTTAACCAAATTATTTTAATGCTTACCTTTATTGAAAAAATACAGGAATGTTTCATATAAACTTCATTGATA
>JBIOHJ010000059.1:0-19256 GCA_044448905.1 Bacteroidia bacterium
CATCAGTTGTTTTGTAAACATCGCCACCGGCAGCTCCATTCACATACATGGCGACATAACAGGTATTGGCATCAATTGGCCAGATGTTAGAGATTAAATTGTTAGCAGCAGATTGAGTAACCGTACCAACAGTCCAGGTATTTCCACCATCAATCGTGCGAACAAAATCGCGTGTATATGGGGTGGTGGCTAATGCATCCCATGGATTTGCCCAAACCGTGTTTGCATCAACAATTTCGATATCATTGAGATATCCTTCATACGCAAAATTGGCATTTTGCTGTAACCATTGCGCCTGAGCAGCGCAGGCAGCAAATACAATAATCAGAGTAAGTAAATTTTTTTTCATGTTTAATTGATTTTTTGAGTTAGAGGCGCAAATGTAAATTATTCAAAACAAAAAAGCACCCCGACATTGTAATTTTTACGAAAATAAACTGGCTATGCCATAAGCAGCTATAGCGGCTACTATTCCGATTACGGAAGTTTTTAATGCCCCTGCGAGCGGGGGTTGACCGGTAAACTTAGCTTTAAAATACCCAAAAACCAGCAGGCAAACGACCGTAATCCCCGAAGAATATATTAATCCTTCATGTGGAATGGAAGTAAAAAAATATGCACTTAACGGAACAATTCCACCCACAACGTAAGCAACGCCTATATTTAGTGCGCTATTGCGCGCGCGTTTTGCATCAGGCTTATCCAAACCAAGCTCATACTTCATCATGAAATCAACCCATTTATCCTCGTCTTTTGCCATTTCATCGGCAATAATATTTTGTGTATTGCGGGAAAGGCCGTATGCTGCAAATACTTCACGTACTTCTTCTTTTTCTTTTTCATAAAAGTGTTTCACCTCGTGGTATTCGCGCTTGAGCTCCGAATCATAATGCTCAACCTCGGTTTTCCCGGCAAGGTAACCGCCCAGTCCCATGGCAATAGAACCGGCTGCAATTTCGGCAATACCTGCTGTTATCACAATTGCATTTGAATCCACAGCCCCGCTTAGTCCGGCTGCCAACGCAAAAGGTACGGTTAAGCCATCTGCCATTCCTATTACCACATCCCGTATTAATTGCGATTGCTGAAAATGCTCTTCGCTATGTGAATGATGAACACCTGACTTGTCGTGCATATTTTTTTTATCTTAGACCAAAAATATGAATTAGTTTAAAGTTGGAAGTTTAAAGTCTAAAGTTTAATTCAAATACATTTGACGAAATACTATGAATAAAGATAAAAAGCTTTTTCTCCTCGATGCGATGGCATTAATTTACCGTGCCTATTTTGCTTTCAGCAATAACCATCGCATCAATTCAAAAGGGCAAAACACTTCGGCTATTTTCGGGTTTACCACCACGTTACTCGAAGTATTGAAAAAAGAAAAGCCATCGCATATTGCTGTGGTGTTTGATACGGCTGCGCCTACTTCGAGACACGAAGAGTTTACAGAATACAAAGCCAACAGGCAGGAAATTCCTGAAGATCTCGCACTGGCAATTCCTTACGTGGAAAAAATGTGTAAAGCATTTAACATTCCTGTTCTTGCAATGGATGGCTATGAAGCCGATGATGTAATCGGAACATTAGCTAAAGAAGCGGAGAAAAAAGATTTTACCACGTACATGATGACTCCCGACAAAGATTACGGGCAACTGGTTGATGAAAATACTTTTATCTATAAACCACCTCGCGGTGGAGGAGTTGCCGAAGTGATGGGTGTGGAAGAAGTATGCAAGCGCTGGGAAATTGAGCGTATTGACCAGGTTATTGACATACTTGGTTTGATGGGCGATGCTGTAGATAACATTCCGGGTATACCTGGAGTTGGAGAGAAGACCGCTATTAAGCTTATTAAAGAATTTGGCTCGATAGAAAATCTTTATAAAAATACTGATAAGCTGAAAGGTGCGTTGAAAGATAAAGTGGAAAACAATAAAGAAAAAGCTTTTCAATCGAAACGGCTTGCAACAATAATTCTTGATGTACCTGTTGAATTTGATGAGGAAGCGCTTAAAACAAAAGAACCCAACAAAGATGCATTGAGAGAACTTTTTGCTGAATTGGAATTCCGAAAGCTTGCAGAACAGGTATTAGGCGAAAAGAAAACAGAAAATGAGACACAAGTACCAAGTATCAAGACAAAAGAAACATTAACACAGCAGGGTTTATTCGGAAATTTTGATGTGGATGAAGTGGCAGAAGAAACACCCGCTGCACACAACCATCAAACCATAGAAACTGTTAAGCATACTTATCACGTTGTTGACAGTACGGAAAAAATAAAAAAATTAATTGCGCAACTCGAAAAACAAAAATCATTTTGCTTCGATACAGAAACCACGGGGCTTGATGTGAACCTTGCTGAACTGGTAGGCATGTCATTTTCTTTTAATCCGCATGAAGCGTATTATGTACCTGTTCCTGCAAATTATGACGATGCCCACAAAATTGTAAATGAATTCAAGCCTGTTTTCGAAAATGACAAAATCGAAAAGATCGGTCAGAATATTAAATACGACATGAGTGTGCTGAAATGGTACGATATTGAAATAAAAGGAAAATTGTTCGATACTATGATTGCGCATTTTCTCATCCAGCCCGATATGCGCCACAGCATGGATGTAATGAGTGAAACCTATTTGAATTATGCGCCAGTTTCTATTGAAACACTCATCGGGAAAAAGGGGAAGGGTAGTGAACAAACGAGTATGCGCGATGTTCCGGTTGAAAAAATTGCCGAGTACGCTGCCGAAGATGCTGATGTGACTTTGCAACTTAAAGAAAATTTTGCACCAAAATTGAAATCTTCCGGTGTGCAAAAGCTTTTTGATGAAGTTGAAATTCCGCTTATACCTGTTCTCGCTTCGATGGAGGCTGAAGGCATACGGTTAGATAAAGACGCGTTGAAAGAATTATCAAAAGAGCTGGAAAAGGATATTGTGATTTTTGAAAAAAGTATACAGGAGCTTGCGGGGATGGAGTTTAATGTTTCGTCACCAAAGCAGGTGGGTGAAGTTTTGTTTGGAAAAATGCAGATTATGGAGAAGCCTCCCAAAACAAAAACCGGTCAGTTCTCTACTGCCGAAGATGTGCTCAGCAAAATTGAAAGCAAGCATCCCATCATTAAAAAAATTCTTGACTACCGCGAATTGGTTAAGCTGAAAAACACGTACGTGGATACATTGCCAGAAATGGTAAATCCCCGCACGGGAAGAATCCATACTTCGTATAACCAGGTGGTTGCTGTAACAGGCAGGTTAAGCTCCGATAATCCGAATTTACAAAACATTCCTATCCGCACCGAACGCGGAAGAGAAATTCGCAAAGCATTTATTCCGCGTAGTGATAAATATATTTTATTTTCTTCCGATTATTCGCAAATCGAATTGCGCATTATTGCCGAGCTGAGCGGTGATAAAGGAATGATTGCCGCATTTAAAAGCGGTGAGGACATTCACACTACTACGGCTGCGAAAGTGTATGGTGTTGTTCCGAAAGATGTAACCGGTGAAATGAGGCGCAATGCCAAAATGGTGAACTTCGGAATTATTTACGGCATCTCGGCTTTCGGATTAGCCGATCGTTTGAATATTTCGCGAACCGAAGCCAAAGCAATCATTGATAATTATTTTCAGCAATATCCTTTCATTAAAGAATATATGGATGAGAGCATTGAAAAAGCCCGTGCCAAAGGATACGTGGAAACCATTCTTGGCAGGCGCAGGTATTTGCGTGACATTAACTCGGCTAACGCCACGGTTAGAGGATTTGCCGAACGCAATGCCATTAATGCGCCCATACAGGGCTCGGCTGCCGATATGATTAAGATTGCCATGATAAATATTCACCACGATTTGAATAAGAAGAAATTAAAATCGCGGATGCTTTTGCAGGTGCATGACGAACTGGTGTTTGATGTATTGAAGGAAGAAATGGATGAAGTGAAACCACTGGTTGAACACCGCATGAAAACCGCGCTCGATTTAAAAGTTCCGGTTGAGGTGGGAGTAGGTTCGGGGAAGAACTGGCTGGAGGCGCACTAACGCCCCACCCCAGCCCTCCCCGAAGGGGGGCTTGCCGCCCGCAATCTACCGGATTCATATTTTCGAAGAGTTGTTATATTTGTTAATTATATCAACATAATACAAATGAAGAAGTTTCCATTTTTAATTTTGATGCTGGTTGCTTTTGAAACAGTTTCGCAAACCTATCATCCTTTTCCTACGGATAGCGGCTGCTGGGTATACCGTTATTATGATGACAACCACATGCCGACAAATTTTTTTGGAGGTTATGTTTTGAATGGAGATACAATTATATCAGGAATTAATTACAAAAAAATTTCAGGTTGTAGCGGACAAGGTGTTTGTTGTAATAGTGGTGGATTGAGAGAGGACAATAAAATAATTTACTTCAGACCGGATACTTCCACAACAGAATATGTTTTATATAATTTCAATTTGAATTTGGGAGATACTTTATTTTATCCGTTTGGGGGAGGGATATTCTCAAATCAGGATACGCTGATTGTTGTTTATGTTGATTCGGTTTCAACACCGGGCGGTTACCTGAGGCGGCTTCAATTTGATTGGTATATAACATGGATAGAAGGAGTTGGAAGCATATTTTATTTGCTAAACCCTGGTGCAATTGCCCCGCTTTCCGGCAATGATAATTTAGAATGTATGGTTAGTGATTCTGTAAATTTATATCCTGGGACTCCGTGCCCTTATTGCATTCCGGTAAATATTCAGGAGAAATATTTTACTCATGACATTTCTATTTCTCCCAATCCTTTTCAAACATCTGCCACACTTCAAACAAGCAAAGAATTTGCAAATTCAGAATTAATAATTTTTAATACGCTTGGAAGAAAAGTAAAGCAACAAAATATTTATAACGGAACTATTACCATAAACCGTGAAGGGCTTACTGCCGGAATTTATTTCTTCCGGCTTACCAGTAATAAAGGGCACACGGCAATCGGAAAGTTTATTATTGATTGATTCATGATTTTAAATCGCAGCCCAAAATGAAAAACATTCTGTTATTGATTATTAGTTTGTTTTCTCTAAAAGCAATATCACAAACATCAACTTATTATCCTTTTCCTGATTCGAATGCAGTTTGGGTAGTTCACGCACAGGGTTGTTGTTATAACAACTGTCCGCCACCGCCAACTCCCAATCCCTATATATTGGATTTGAATTTCTCTTATGAATTGCAAGGCGATACTATTATAAATGGTTATACTTATCATATAATTTATCAAGCAGGTGCTTCTCACGAACATTGCTTATATGGAAACTTTGTTAATAATTACGGAACCATTAATACTTATGCAGGAGCATACAGGCAAGATACTGTTTTGAAAAAAGTGTTTTTTATTAATTATCCATCCTCTTTCCAGGAATGCCTTCTATATGATTTTAGTCTTAATGTTGGCGATACTTTACAGGGCGGATGTATGAATTGGTATTGGGGAGACCCAAATTGTATTATTGTAGCAGCAATAGATTCCGTTCTGATTGCAAATAATTACCGAAAAAAATTTACTTTCTTATCGGTATTTTCTAATATTTCAATAATTGAAGGAATAGGAAGTACCTCCGGTTTATTGGAACCGATTTGTCCTTTTGAATATTGGGGAACATTAATTTGTTTTTCTCAGAATGGACAAACTTTATATCCCGATACAACTACTGTTTGTAATTCTCTGACTCAAATAAATGAGGTTCGCAATGTTTCTACTTTTTCGATTACCCCAAATCCATTTCATACATCCACCAAAATTCAAACAAGTAAAGAATTTGCAAATTCAGAATTAATACTTTTCAATACGCTTGGAAAAATAGTGAAACAGCAAACTATTTATAACGGAACTGCAACCATACACCGTGATAGGCTTGCTGCCGGGATTTATTTCTTCCAAATAAAAAATGATACGGGGCAAACAGCAGCGGGAAAGATAATTGTGGAGTAATATTTTTCGGAATAAAAAATTTACCACAAAGACACAGAGGGCACGAAGTTTCACAAAGAATTTCTCTGTATTTCTCAGTGCTCTCCGTGTCTCCGTGGTTAAAAAACTCCCCTACCCTTCCTTCACCATCTCAATCACCAGCCTTGTAGTTTCTCCTTTTATCACGTTAAAATTTAAAATGATGTTTTGGTAACGGGGCAATGATGCCTTCAACACGTGGCTGCCTTCGTAAAGATTTTGCAGGGTGGTGGTTCCTTTTTTCCAGCTTAGCTTTTTGAATTTATTATCCACTATGATGCTAACCTTTGGAAGCGCCTTGCGGGTTTTGCTGTCAATGAACTTAGCGTGCAACGCGCGCTTGTACGAAGCGCTCTTAATCAGTTTGCGCGAGATGAAATACTTCCTGTAAAAATCGTTGTGCGATTCGCGGAACAGCTCCATGCCGTTATCAATCTGTTCGGTAAGCAGTGCGTTAGTTTGCCCGAACAGTTTGAGAAGCTCAGTGGCTGCTTCGCTGATACCACTTCGTGCATCGCGCGGCTTATTGCTGCAGTGCAGAAACTTTTTATACACATCGTTAAGTGCATTGAGCATGCCTGCCGTTAGCCCGTAGGGTGCAAGCGCTGCGGCATTTGCATCAGCTGACCGGTACACCAGTTCGCCCATGGTGATAATCTCATTATCCCTTGCATTTTTCAGGCGGGTTCGTGTGTAATCTGATGCAATGCGAAGCTCGGTGTTATTGGTAATGGTAGCGTAAAAAGCCATAATTACAGAGGTGTCATACGTTAGCTTTTCGAGCAGCGCGCGCGTGTTCTTTTTATCTTCAGCTATACCCGTGATGTCAATCGTTTGCCTGTCTTGCAAATCGAGTATGGCTTTAATGTTGTCGCCAAGCAAATCAACTACATTATTAAAAGGCACATTAGCGGCATAAATAGTGCTGCTGTCTTTGAGCAACCCGTATGAGGTGTTGTACATCTTTAAGACATCGTCCTGATCTTTGTTCATATCATTTCAATATAAATTGCATCTGTTTATTTAATAAAAGTGTTAATCCCTTTATATAAAGTATTAATTCCTTCATATAAAGTGTTAATTACTCTATATAAAGTATGTATTCCTTAAAAGGGATAGTGACTTTTTACTAAGAGATACAGTAAAATACCTGTTGGAACGAGTCACAGGATGCTTCAAAGCATATAAAAGGTTCCCGGATGAGGTAACAGGTATAAGAAAACAGGTGATAGGATGGTTGGAACAGTTAAGGCTTCACAAATTTCCGTACAAAGCTTTGTTCGGAAGAATACGCTTTTAGAAAATAAACCCCGTGTGCAAGGGTATTGATGTCAACGATGTTATGGAAAGCGGGCAACTTCCCCCGGCTGATGTCTTTGCCTGTAATATCCATCAGCAAATAAGAATAGTTTTTAGCGGGATCCGGAATTTCAACGTGAAGGAATTGGTAACTGTAATCGGCATAAATATTCAGGGATTCGGGATTTGCATATTCGGGAACGGAAACAATGCCGCAGGGAGTAGTTGAAGCTGTATCATCTATATAAAGTTGATATCCGAAATGAGAGAAACATATGAGATGGCCGCCTAACTCAAAGAAAAATGGCGGTCCAAATAAACCACTCGTGCAACCGATGCCCTCAATGATTGAAGTATCAAGATACATTCCTTGACTGGGAAAGTTGTATCGCCTGTGGTACGTTCCTAATATTAAAACCGAATCAACTGAGTTGATAATAAATGGTGATGGTTGAGTGCCCCATATTATTTTTGATGATGTTAAAGTATCCCCAACCTGTAGATTAAAGTCAATAAGAATGGATTCTGTTTGAAAAGCCACATCATATGCATAAACTTTTTTCAACGCAACATCTTGCCGGAATGCATAGCCGGCAGGTCCATTAATAGTATTCCACGTAGGGTTTCCACTAAACGGAATTGTAGTTAAAGTCCCGTTTTGAACAACTTCTTTATATATATTGCCAAGAGCACTAATTGTATTTCCTGAATACGAAAGCGCAACCTGGTAATAAAACAAAGCCGTTCCATCTGTTGTTGTATTTTGCACATGCCATACTGCACCACTATCCGGAAAAGGAATGTACGCTTGAACTGTTATTTTCTCAACAGAAATAAAAAAGAATTAAAATAAAATAGAAGGAGAAGTAAAGTTTTTTCAATAGGCGATAAATTTGGAAGACCAAAGTTAAAAGGAAATTTATTGAAAAACAAAATGTATTATGAAAACATTTTATTTTATTATTATTGTGTCCCCTAACTTAAAATTCAACCCTTATGAAAAAAGTTTTAATTTTTGTTTTTCTTGTGCTCACATTTTACCTTGTTAAGGGACAGGAAACACCAAAGGAAAAAAAATGGAATTATAATTTTGGTATCGGATATTTAAAAACCAAAGTCAAGAACGAAAATGTATGGAATGATGAAGTGCTTACTTCAAATTCTAAAAACAAACCGGTAATTGAGATACAGGTATCAAGAAAATTAGGCAATGGTTTTAATTTCTTTTTCGGTATGTCATTTGAACAATATGCAACTGTTTCAGAAAGTGATGGAATATTTAAATCCGGAATTTTAAAAACCGATGCAGATGGATATTATTATTACCCTTATTTTGAAACTGAGTATACAGAAGAGCGAAAAGTCAGCTTAATCGGGTTCCCGGTAGGGTTGAGAGTTCTTGCCGGAAATCCTCAGAAAGCTGAACTTTTAATAGAGGTGGGAATAAAACCATCCATGGTTCCTTCAGCGAAATTCATTGAAAAAGGTTCTTACGAAAGAAAGGGCTATTATCCGGATGCTAATTATTATAATGTATTTCATATTCTCGAAGATATTGACGTACTTGATTATAAAAAATATTCTAAAAATGCAGATAATGAATTGGGTATTAAATCTTTTTTGTTTAACACCTTTATCGCGGCTGGAATTACGTCCCCGGTTTCAAACAAAACAGCAATTTACATAAAAGGATATTTTACTACAAGCATTGGAGATGTAAATGATGCATATAATAAAGATATAAGTTATGTAAACCTCCTTGGGGTAAGCAAGTCATATCAGAAAACTACTTTGTTTGGTATTGGATTTATGTTTGGCGTAATATTAAAATAACGCCCTGTTAAAACAATTGTGTAATTGTTTATAAATTTTTCACTGCTTTTGCTTGCGCGATGATTTATTTTTGCTTCAGCAAATAAAATTCATACAAATGAAAACAAACATCGCAGCCTTATTTATCTGTTTCCTTTCAATTACACAATTACAGGCATTAAACCCATCAAGGGAATACAAAGTAACCCCTTCAAAATTCGGGATGGTTTATAAAGAAGAAAAAATCAGCACGAAAGATGGCGCTTCGTTAAATGCATGGTTTTTTGAGCTTCCCAAAAAATCTACCAACTGGGTTGTCATCAGCGGCAGCGGTGACGGCAACATGGGCGATTACCTCGAAATAGTAAATTCATTTATGAGTGCCGGCTACAATGTTTGCACGTATGACTACCGCGGCTACGGCACCAGCAGCGATTTTACCATCGACCCCGATTTATTTATTTATCCGCAATTCATAAACGACCTGAATGCCGTACTGGATTACCTGCGCAAATCAAGAGCAATTACCAAGTATGATTTGTATGGACAAAATATTGGAGCCGGTTTATCAATCGGTGTTGGCGTGCAGCGACCCGAAACCCGAAAAATTATTGCCGATGGTCCGTGGGCGGGATTGGAGCCGATGAAGAAAAAAATTAAAGAGGCTTTAAATAAAGATGTAAACATGCCTTTTGGGTTCGATAAAAATTACGAACCTATGTATACATTCGATAAACCCAAAGCGCAGATAAGAGGTTTGCTTGCAATTGTATCTCCGCAGGATCCGCTTATTGTTCCCGGTGATTTAAGAATGATAAAAGGTGTTACCGAAACTTATATCGTTAAAGCCAGCCCGAGCAACGCAGAAAATTTTTCGACTGATAAGAATGCGTATTTTGAACGGATAGCTAAATTCTTAGCGCAGTAGTTAGTATCCAGTTAGCAGTATTCAGTTCGGAGACAAGAAATACAGTGGCTGAATACTCCGAACTGAATACTGGAAACTAAAATCCCATCGCTTCCACTTTTTTAGTGGGCTCCATGTTTGCATTGCGAATGGCAATTTGTTGCGCTACCGACTTTGATAATTCCATAAAAGCTTTTCCTGTGAGAGAATTTTCGTCTGCCGCTGCCGGATGCCCGCTGTCGCCACCTTCACAAATACTTTGCACTAATGGAATTTGCCCGAGCAGCGGAATATTTAATTTATCGGCAAGATTTTTTCCACCATCCTTTCCGAAAATATAATATTTGTTTTCCGGTAATTCAGCAGGAGTAAAGTAGGCCATATTCTCAACCAATCCCAGCACCGGAACATTAATTGTATTCATGCGGAACATTGCAATCCCTTTTCGCGCATCGGCAAGCGCAACATTTTGAGGAGTGGAAACAATGATTGCTCCTGTTACCGGAACCATGGAAACAAGAGTTAGATGGATATCGCTGGTTCCCGGAGGTAAATCAATTAGCATATAATCCAGTTCGCCCCATTCCGCATCCGAAAATAACTGTCGCAACGCTTTTGATGCCATCGGACCGCGCCATACAATTGCCTGGTCAGGGTCAACCAAAAAGCCAATGGATAATAATTTCACTCCGTATTTTTCTGCCGGAAGCATGTACGATTTTCCATTCTTCTCATTCACAAACAGGCGTTCATTTTCCAAACCGAACATCATGGGTTGTGACGGGCCGAAAATATCGGCATCAATCAAACCCACACGCGCACCATTTTTTGCGAGCGCAATGGCAAGATTTGCCGCAACTGTTGATTTACCAACACCACCCTTACCCGAAGCAACAGCGATAATATTTTTTACACCGGGCAAAACGGCACCGTCATCACCCCTGCGGCTGGTAACATTGCTTGTCATGTTAACTTTGACATTCGCATCCTTATCAACATAATGAATGATTGCATTAACGCAGGCTCTTTCAATCAAGGCTTTCAACGGGCAAGCGGGAGTAGTAAGCACAACGGTAAAGCTTACATCCTTCCCGTTAATCTCCACATCACGGATCATGTTAAGCGTAACCAGATCTTTTTTCAAATCGGGCTCTTCAACATAACTCAACGCTTCTAAAACTTTTTCTTTTGTAATGGACATGATTATTATTTCAGATACAAAATTACGAAATGAAACGTTGATTCTCTCACCTTTGGAGAGGGGTTGGGGGTGAGGATATTAGTTGTTTACCGTTCCCTGCAATTCCACAACCGAAACAATGGAATCATACTTTACTGAATCAACAGTTGAAGTGTCATTGAAAATAACCTTTACCTGGAAATCAGTTTCGGGATTTATTGAGCTGAGGTAATCGACTTTGATGTAATATTCTTCTTCTTCATACGCAATGTGTGATGCCGACCAGATTCCGCCCGTATTTAAGTAATTCACCGGCTTGCGGGTACCGCTGTCATAATAATAATCCGAATTGTAAGAAATGTTTACGGTGCTGCTGTCAGCAATTTTTACCAGGTAAGTAACTTTTACAGGAATAAAAGAATCTTTACTGCATGTCGAAAAAACAATAAGTAGGATAATTAAAGCGACAAATACTTTTAAGTTCATGATGGAATCAAAATTAACAAAAGCAGAGCATCAGATTTTTTTTAAAGCATTCTCAATATCTTCAATTAATACATCCGGGTCTTCAAGCCCTATATAAAACCGGACAAGATTATGCTCCGTATTTTTCGAATCATATTCCTCCTTTTTTATTGCAGCACATGCCGGAAATACCAACGATTCATGACCACCCCACGAAACAGCCATCAGGAAGCGTTTTAATGAATGACAGAAATTTTCAATCTGCTCAACCGAATTTGTTTTCAAAGCAACTGTAAACATTCCGCCTGGTTTTTTCATTTGTTTTTTTGCCAAATCGTTTTGCGGAAATGATTTTGAAAACGGGTAATACATTTTTGCAACTTTAGGATGATTTTCAAAATGCGAAACTACTTTTTGTGCGCTTGCGCTACTTTTTTCTACGCGAAGTTCAAATGTTCGCAGGCTTCTCAGCAATAGCCATGCGCTGAATGGCGAAATCACCGCACCGATGTTCAGAAAATCGGCAACAAATATTTTCTTAATCATTTCTTTTGTTCCGCTGATAACACCGGCAACCGTATCGCTATGCCCGCCTAAATATTTTGTGGCTGTCTGAACTGAAATATCAATTCCCATTTTGCAGGGCTGCTGATATAATGGGCTGCAATAACTATTATCAATTATAGTGAGAATATTTTTTTGCTTTGCAAGTTTTGAAACCGCTTCTAAATCCTGCAATTCAAAAGTCATTGTATTTGGTGACTCGAGAAAAATAATTTTTGTGTTTGACTGAATTGCTTTTTCAAAATTTTCAACTCGCGTTCCGTCAATCATGGTGCAGGTAATGCCAAACCGCGGAAGAAAATCATTAAACAATTTATGTGTCCAACTGTAAGGTTTTGCTATTGAAATAATATGATCGCCCATTTGAACATTTGCAACCACGGCAACAAAAATGGCAGCCACACCGCTCGAAAAAACCAAGGCATCTTCTGAACCGTCAAGTGCAGCCAGTTTTTTTCGCAGCATATCAATTGTCGGATTGTTGCCTCGTGTATAAAGCGTATTTGCAAATTCATCGCTCAAAGCACTGCGCAAATCGTCAGCATTGTTGAAAGCAAAATTGCTTGTTTGTATTATTGGCGGGGAAACAGCATTAAAATAATGCTCGCGCTCTTCGCCAAGCTGATTGATTATATAAGAGAGATCCACTGGTGATTTATGATTTGAGATTTTGTCCGATTAATTTTTTCAGCAAATGAAACAAAGGAAATCCTAAAACAAAAATTATCATGCCATATAATGCAGCCTGCCGGTCGGAAATAAATACATTGACTGAAACCATCAGCAGCACAAACATAAACAGAGCCGGCACATAAGGAAATAATTTTATTCTAAACCCTGAATAACTTTCACTCTCGGTTTTTGATTTTTTTCTGAGAATAAAAATAGTTCCGGCAGCGGTAACTAATGACAGGCTGTCAATAAACATTACATAGTTTACAATTTTTTCAAAAGTACCAAGAAGAAAAAGTGAAAGCATCATCAAGGCAACAAAAAAACTGAGAGCAAATTCCTGCGCCATTGTTTTCGAATTCACCCGCATAAATATTTGAGGAAGTATTTTGTCATCAGCCATAGCAAAATACATACGCGGGTTCGACATCAGCGAAGTATTGATAAACCCTAACACAGAAATAAAAATCGCAATGGATGCAATGGAAGCCCCGTTTTTTCCTAAAAAAGATTCCGCCAGATCTGCCGCAAGCAATTTGGAGTTTTTTATTCCTTCAAAACCGAGAACTGAATAGTAGGCGAAATTAATGGCAAGGTATAGTAAGATAACGATAGATATACCTGCAAAAATTCCTTTTGGAATATTTTTCTGCGGGCGTTGTACATCAGCTCCGAAATTGATAGTATTCTGGTATCCTCCATAAGTAAAAAAAACTGAAATCAAACTCACACCTATTGCGCTGAGCAAACTCTGGTCAGATAAAATTTGTTCATTATTAACTGTATTATGATTTCCGAAAATTGCCGAACAGAAAAATAAAATCATTGCAATCTTTATCATGCTTAAAACATTTTGAGCACGCGCACCCGTTTTGATTCCAAGATAATTCAACGAAAACAAAATCAGCACAACCAAAACTGCTGTAAATTTTATTCCGATTTCATTTTGCAAAGATGCAGGCAGCAAAACCGGATTGATATACTCTGCTCCAACAATAGCAACACCTACCGCACTGGCAGAATTGGTAATCACCAGCGACCAGTTCATCATAAATGCAAAAGCCGGATGATAGCAATGTGAAAATATTTTATAAAACCCTCCGGCAGCCGGCAGCCGTGAACCAATTTCGGCAAAAGTCAATGCTCCGCAAATGCTGATGATGCCGCCAAGAATCCAGACTGAAAAAAATATTAAAGGTGTTTCAGATTTTTGTGCAACAATTGCCGGTGTGCGGAAAATTCCAATACCGATAATCAAACTCACGATAATCATGGTGAGATCGAAAAGCGAGAGTTTGGGCTTTATTGACACTGATGATTTATAATTTGTCTTTTATAATTCCTTATTCGGATCCCAGAATAATTTTTCAAAATTTTTTACTTTATCATCTTTCACTTTCACGCCTTCGCTTTCTAATAATTGCTTCATCACATTAGGGCTGCCAAAATGATGTTTACCGGTAAGCAAGCCATTGCGGTTTACCACACGATGCGCGGGTATAGGTTTTTTTGAACTGTGCGAAGCATTCATTGCCCAGCCAACCATTCGTGATGAACCTGCACTTCCCAAATATCTCGCAATAGCACCATAGCTTGTTATTCTTCCTCTGGGAATTAATCGCACTACTTTATAAACGTCACTAAAAAACGAATTGCTCTCTTTCGTGATTGTCTTTTTAATTTTATTTTTTCTTAACATTGATTTTTCTGAAAACATTTTCTTCGGCCATTATATTGATGATTTCAAATTCCGAAATCCCCTAAAAACTTTATACAATTATAAAACAAAAAAGGCATCCGTCAGCTGACGGATGCCTTTTTTGAAAACTTAAACTATAATGTTATTGAATAACGATTTTACGAACTATACTTTTATTTTCGTTGCTGATAGTTACCATGTAAACACCTTTCGACCATTTAGATACATCAATAGTTTCACTATATGAGCCGGCAGTGTTTCCGATTGATTTTACATACATAGTCTGTCCCTGCATATTGTTAATTTTAACAGAAACATTTTTTTCGATACCACTTAAGCTGAGGTTTATTGCAAAGCTCGCAGGATTAGGAAGCAGGCTTATGTTCTGAGCAATTGCCTGTTCCGTAATGCCGACAATCGGGCAAATAATTATCGAGATGTCGTCAACAAAGAAATTGGTTCCGGTACCATTAACTGCATAAATTCTTGAAAAGAAATCAAGCGTGTGTGGATTGCCATCGGCATATACATCAAGATTTACTGTTTGCAGGGTGTAACCAACCACACCGCAAAGTGCACTGGTTCCGTCAACAGCAAAAACAGTATCGGCATCCATTGCAACCTTCATAAAATCTGTTGGGCCATCGCAAGCTACAGGTACTTCAAGCCAAAAATATAAGTTGGCAGTGTTATTAGTTGGAATGGTTACACTTTGAGATTGTTCTCCTTCTTCAAATAGCGCAATACCACCAAACCATGACCACCATGTTCCGGTATGAGGTCCGGATCCACCACCTACTCCACATCCTGCAACAGTGCACAATGGCGTACCAAAATTAGTAGATGCCTCAGTCCATGCTGCTGAAGGGCTTCCAGCTTCCATACCACCATCTACAACACCTTCCGTACAACCGCTAACGGTTACAGATTGACATATTGAATCTGAACAAGCCCCTGAAGTTGCAACGAGGCAAACTGTATATGTTCCGCCAGTTGCATACGTATGAGACGGGTTTGTAGCTGAACTGGTTCCGCCATCACCAAAATCCCAGAAATAAGTTGTTGCATTTGTAGAAGTATTAGTAAAGTCTACAACCAGGAAATTGGCGATAGAAGTAAAGGATGCACTGGGTACTGTTGCACTTGAAGAAAATGTGAGCGCCCATTCGGTAAGTGTTCCCGCATCAGGAGTTGCATAATCTTTCATTGTTAATGTCCAGTTACCGTTAGGAGAGCCTCCTGCTGTGTTAATTGAATTCAGGTCAACACCATTTGCAGCTGTGTAGGTTCCGGAAATTGCGGGTAAATTGTTGCAAACATTTTCAACATCATTGCCCGTTCCAAGTGCTACGCAAAAATCAAGATTATCGCCATCGCATCCGAAAGTTGATGCCGGTACACCTGGTTGATCCATTAATTCAACCTGTGCTCCATTTGGCGCAGTTAAAATGATTCTTAAATCACCAACCCAGGTGTGAGTTATTGTTAAGCACACGCTTTGAAGGAAAACATCCGTACCTAATGTAGTACCGGTTACACCAGCCACTGCCTGAACGTCATCAATACCCAATGTATCTCCATCAGGAATTGCAACACTTAGTCCAGTAAAAGCAACTGTTGTATCGCAAGGGCCGCCACCTGAACTTTGTACATGTCCATATATCATAAAAGGAAATCCTTGTGGTCCCACATCAACAACAGCAGCCCAAGTACCGTTAGCCGGATTAAACTGATATCCATCACCAGTTGTAGTTACTCCGGCAATAGTAACAGGAGGTACCCATGGACCCGTAAAAGTTGCCGATCCACCTGTTTGCCACGAAACATAATATGTACCGGCAGCAAGAGTAAGCGCTGGAGTATTAACAATGTCTTTCATGATTGGGCGCTGGGTATTTACGAGGTCAATTTCCGTTGTCCGGTAAATACCCGACCAATATGATGTTGCCAGTACATTGGTAGTGGTATCGCCATAAATAATACTTGCACCAGAACCCGGCAGTCCATCCCAAATAGCCATATTAACGTTGGTAATTGAAGAGGTGGTGGTGGTTCCGGTTTGATATCCAAAAAACACAATAGAATCCACAACCCATCCCGGTGCAGGAACTGTAAAATCATCCGCTACACGAAATCCGGTTGAAACAGCATGCCCGAAACCGTAATTGAGTAGCCCGTCATGCAGGTTCGAAACATCGGCACCACCAAAACCGGCACCCGGGCTATTTACCAACGGTCCGTTATCATGCAATAAAGTTTGTGCCATCGATATGTTGAATATCAATGTTAGCGCACTGATCGTAAAAATAAGTTTATATATGTTTTTCATTTTTTTTGTTTTTGAGTTTTTAGTCAGCAAGAATAAATTTTTCGGGATGATTTTTTACATACGCCTGTCTTTCAGCAGGTAATTTATCGAACAATTGCTTGGAAACATGGTTTGGCGCTGAATGTATGTTTTTATTTTTAATACACGCCCGTGCTCCATTGGTAGTTGATGAAGTTACTTTGTTGGCTTCAGTTTCGTTCCATTTCATTCCGTTTGCTTCATACTTGGCCTTCAAATCTTTTGAAACAGCGGCAGTTTGTTTCGATTTTTCCCTGCTGTTTTGTGCTGTTGCTAAAAAGCCAACCAGCATCACAGGAGCCAAAAGAAACATCATTTTTTTAATCATGTTCATTTTTTTCATTTGTTTTGGATTTAATTGTTTATAAAATTATTGATTTTTTCGGAGGCTAAAAGTAGAAAAAAAATTTAACTTCAAAATATTTAATTAAAATTTATTTGTATAATATTTTTTTGACCGGATAAAAATATAAAAATTTCTATTATATCGGGAATATCAGATTGATAATGGTTTACCCATTGTCAATCTTAAAAACTAAATTTGAAGCCCCATGAAACAGAAAATAAATAAAATTGCTGTGTTTACTTCAGGTGGCGATTCGCCCGGAATGAATGCCTGCATACGATCCATTGTTCGTGCTGCAAATTATTACAAAAAGGAAACAACTGGTATTATGCATGGTTATGATGGAATGATAAAAGGTGAATTCATGCAGTTAGATTCTTCATCGGTTCAAAACATTATTCAAAGAGGAGGAACCATTTTAAAAACATCGCGCAGCAAAGAATTCATGACAGCAAAAGGGATGAGTATTGCTTATGAGCAATTAATAAAAAATAACATTGACGGGCTGATTGCCATTGGTGGCGATGGCACCTTTCGCGGTGCGGTGGAGTTTAACAAAAAATTTAAAATACCTTTTATGGGGATACCCGGAACCATTGATAAAGACCTTTTTGGAACCGATTACACTCTCGGGTTTGATACCGCAACAAACACCGCTATTGAAGCCATTGATAAAATTCGTGACACTGCAGCATCGCACGACCGTCTTTTTTTTGTTGAAGTAATGGGGCGCGATACCGGCTATATAGCGCTATGGTCGGGGATAGCTGCGGGTGCAGAAGAAATACTTTTGCCCGAAACAAAAACCAGTTTTAATGCGCTTGTCAAATTACTTAAAGAAAGAAAAGCAAAAAATAAATCTTCAATTGTTATAGTAGCCGAAGGCGATGAAGCGGGTGGTGCACTTAAGATAGCTGAACGGGTCAGGAAAAAAATTCCTGAATATGATACGCGTGTTACTATTCTTGGACATATTCAGCGGGGCGGGGCCCCATCTTGCCTCGATCGGATAATGGGAACCCAATTTGGAATAACTGCGGTGGAAGCATTAATAAATGACGAATCGAATAAAATGGTTGGAAGTTTGAATAACAAAATTTGCTTTATTGATTTAAACAAAGCAGTAAAAGGACATACACCACCCGATAAAAATCTGCTGAGGTATCAGCGAATTCTTGCCAGTTAATTATTCCTTATATATTGCGGGCTTAACCAGAATTATTATTTCTACTAAACAACTAATCTTTTTATATTATGTTAGTAATTGCGGATAGCGGCTCCACGAAGGCTGATTGGCTGTTGGCGGAGAATGGGAAGGTTATTCGTTCGTTTTCAACCATGGGGTTTAACCCGTTTTTTCACGATAGCCAAACTGTTTTAAAGGAATTAAATAAGAATAAATCTTTAAAAAAATATTCAGGCAAAATAAAAGAGGTGCACTTTTTTGGAGCCGGGTGTTCGAGTCGTTCACGGAACAAAATAATTGCTGATGGTTTGAAAAAGTTTTTTAAGACCGCAAAAATAACAGTCGAACATGATTTGCTTGCATCAGCTCTTGCAACCTGTAATGGCAAGCCGGGCATCACTTGCATACTTGGTACGGGTAGTAACGCCTGTTATTTTGACGGAAAGAAATTAGCCGAAGTAAGACACGGGCTTGGTTACGTTTTGGGTGATGAGGGAAGTGCAAGCTTCTTCGGCAAAAAACTTTTGGCCTTTTATCTCTATAAAATTCTGCCGGCCGATTTAGATGCCGATTTTAAACGGAAGTACAGGTTATCGAAAGAAAAGATTGTCAATCATGTATACCACAAGCCCAATCCGAATGTTTATCTTGCTTCGTATTCAAAATTCTTATCTCGGCATATTCATCATCCTTACATTAAAAAATTAATTTCTGATGGGATGAAATATTTTTTAGAAACCAATGTGGTCAGTTATAAAGAACACAAAAAAGTACC
>JBIOHJ010000060.1:0-19246 GCA_044448905.1 Bacteroidia bacterium
ACAACTAAGTAATCCATTTCAGTGCGCATAAAGCAACGATATGCATCTTCGGGAGTGCAAACTATCGGTTCACCACGCACATTAAAGCTAGTATTGACAATAACTCCATAGCCTGTACGTTTTTTAAATGCATCAATCAGCTTCCAGTAACGCGGGTTGGTCTCCTTATGCACCGTTTGGATGCGTGCCGAGAAATCAATGTGAGTAACAGCCGGTATATCCGAACGAAGGTAATACAATTTGTCTTTCAGGTTAAATCCGTTAAATCCTTCGGGTAATTTTTTTCTCCTGCTTTCAACCACAGGCTGCACCAATAGCATGTAAGGAGAGTTTCCTTCCTGGTCAAAATACGTTTTAGTGTCTTCAATCATCACCGAAGGCGCAAACGGACGGAATGATTCGCGGTATTTGATTTTGAGGTTTAACTTTTTCTGCATTTCAGGATTGCGGGCATCGCCAATAATGCTACGCGCACCCAAAGCACGCGGGCCAAATTCCATTCGTCCCTGCACCCAGCCGATGGCTGCACCTTCGTCAATGTATTTAGCCACTTCGGTGCACAGTTCATCCACATTTTCAAAATACTTAAAAGGCGCTTTGTATTTTTTTGAAATTAATTTTACATCGGCATCTGAAACTTCAGGACCGAGGTAGGAACCTTCTAACTCATCGGCATTACCCGAAAGCTTTCGTTCCTGCCCGAAATAAATATAATAGGCTGCCTGTGCTGCCCCCAACGCACCACCCGCATCACCTGCTGCAGGCTGAATAAAAATGTTTTTAAAAATTCCGGAGTTCAGCAATTTCCCGTTTGCAACGCAATTCAGCGCAACACCGCCAGCCATGCATAAATTATCAGAATTAGTAAGACGTTTTGCTTCCTGCGCCATTTTCAACATCACTTCCTCGGTAATCTGCTGTATAGCTAAACCAAGGTTGCAATGATGCTGCTGCAATTCGGTTTCGGAAGCCCTTCGCGGAAACCCGAATAACTTATTCCACTTATCATCATGCACCATTCTTAAACCGGTTGCATAATTAAAATATTTTTGATTCAGCCAGATTGAACCGTCCTCTTTAATTTCAATCAGCTCACGTTTGATGATGTCAACAAATTTTTTCACCTTATCCGAAGCGGGATTTCCGTAAGGAGCAAGCCCCATCAGCTTATATTCGCCCGAATTAACCCTGAACCCGAGAAAATAAGTGAAAGCCGAATAGAGCAAACCCAATGAATGCGGAAATTTCAGTTCTTTATGAATGGTAATATCTTTTCCATCGCCATAACAGATGGAAGCTGTGGCAAATTCTCCAACACCATCAATGGTAAGTATAGCAGCCTTTTCAAACGGTGAGGGATAAAAAGCGCTTGCCGCATGTGATAAATGATGCTCAGGAAATAGCAGCTTTAATTTCTTTGAATCATACTCGCTTATTTTTTTCAGCTCATCTTTTATTAATCTTTTCAAAAACATTTTTTCTTTTAACCATACCGGCATAGCTGTAATAAAAGAAGAAACTCCTTTCGGAGCAAAAGCATAATACGTTTCGAGAAGGCGCTCAAATTTTAATAGCGGCTTGTCATAAAAGGCAATCGCGTCCAGCTCATCAATTGTTGAACCCGAATACTCCAGGCAAAACTTTGCTGCGTTTACCGGGAAGTTGGGATCGTGTTTTTTACGGGTAAAGCGTTCTTCCTGCGCAGCGGCAATTATTTTTCCATCTTCGATGATGGCAGCAGCCGAGTCGTGATAGAAAGCCGATATACCAAGTATTTTCATTCAGATAAAATTAAAAGGCTGCAAATATAAAATAATGTTTTCCGGGAGCAAAAAAATACAATATAAAGTCCCGTAAATAAATCAATCAACAATTTTCATGATAATGAACCCGATAAGTACCGCAGCGAGTAAAATACCCAGCAACCGGTTAAAAAACTTTTGTGAGCCGAGATTTTTTTTCAGTTCGCCATGGGTAAGAATATTGGTGATTATAATTTCGAGGCGGTGAAAAGCATTATCGTTTTTTACAATATAATCGTATGCTCCGTATTTTATAGTGTTGACTGCAATTTCGGGTTTTTCTTCTGATGAAAGAAAAATAACAGGCGTATCAGGAAACCTTTCTTTAACCTTTCTGAGAATCTGTAACCCGTTCATTGCATTTGGAATTATTGAATCAAGATGGTAATCGAGTACCACTACATCGGGCTGAATATAAAATTCACTTAATGCCTCCTCACCGGTTTTATAGGTTGTAATCTTTGCAGCAGCGTATTTCTTCGTAATAAAATCCTTCAGCATTTCTGTCATGGTCGGATCATCGTCAATAATTGCAATCTTAAAATTCTGGTCGGTGTACATACGCTTTGGTTACAATTTCAAAAGTAAATAAAAAATTCATCATCATTCCTGGGAATATTGCGTGAACAGAGTAACAGCTTCTACCGCTTCTTTCACATCATGCACCCGTAAGATTTTCGCTCCGTTCACTAGTGCAATTGTGTTTAAAACGGTGGTCCCGTTCAAAGCATTTTCGGGAATTGTTTTCAAAACTTTATTGATCATTGATTTTCTGCTTATGCCAACAAGCACTGGACAATCGAGCATTTTAAACAAAGAGAGATTCCGTAAAATTTCGTAGTTGTGCTTCGTTGTTTTTCCAAAGCCAAAGCCCGGATCAATAATGATATCATGAACTCCTGCTTTCCTTAGTTGAAAAATTCTTTTTTGAAAGAAATCAATCAGCTCTTTTACCACATCTTTATACACAGGTTTTTTTTGCATCGTTTGTGGTGTTCCTTTCATGTGCATGAGTATGTAGGGAACTTTTAATTCACCAACTGTCTGAAACATTTTTTTATCCATTTCTCCTCCCGAAATATCATTTACAATGGCTGCTCCTGCTTCAATAGCTTTAACCGCAACTATTGACCGGAAAGTATCTGCCGAAAAAACTGCTGTGGGAAACTTTTTAACCAGAGTTTTCATAGCGGGAATTAATCTTTCTATTTCCGTTTTGATGCTTACCGGTTTTGATCCGGGCCGTGTTGAAACAGCGCCCACATCAATAATTGCTGCGCCTTCGTTTAACATTTTCTCAACTTGCCCCAACATTTTCTTTTCTTCCATAAATTTGCCACCGTCAAAAAATGAATCAGGAGTAAGATTGAGAACACCCATAACTTTAGGTGTTGAAAGGTCAAGCAACTTGTCATTGCAATTCACGGTATATTCACTCCTGAATACTGAATCTTGCACGTTAAATGTGATATTTACAAATTATCGAATAAAAACAAATTTTCTCCAAACTTCGAACTAATAACTCCCGACTTTTCACATGTCCCAAACTTCCCTCCAATACAACAATGCTGTGACTTTCTGCAAAGATATATTTGTAAAGAAAATGAAAGATTACGGAAGCGCCTGGCGTATTTTACGCCTGAGCTCAATTACCGACCAGATTTATATTAAGGCACAGAGAATTCGGAGCATTGAAGAAAAAGGAATTCAAAAAGTAGAAGATGGAATAAAAGAAGAGTTTGCAGGAATAATTAATTATGCTGTGATTGCAACCATTCAGCTTGAGGAAGGGGTAAGTGCAAAACCTGATTTAAACCTTGATGAAGCGGTGAAGTATTTTGACAAGCATATTGCTTATGCGAAAAGCCTGATGGAAGATAAAAATCACGATTACGATGAAGCGTGGCGCAAGATGAGAGTGAGTTCAATGACCGATTTAATATTGATGAAGTTGCATCGCGTCAAGCAGATTGAAGATAACAAAGGCGAGACCATAATATCGGAAGGTATTGATGCCAATTATTATGATATTATTAATTACGCAGTGTTTGCGTTAATAAAGTTGGAGAAATAGTTTAAAGTTCAAAGTTTAAAGTTTTTAATTATGAAACATTTAATTACAGTTATCCGGATTCTTGTTGGCGCACTTTTTATTTTTTCCGGTTTCGTAAAAGCAATTGACCCGCTTGGGACCAGCTACAAAATGCATGAATATTTTGCGGCATTCGGCTCACTTGGTTTCAATGCTTTCTGGGAATGGATGAATAATTTTTCCACACCATTTGCAGTCTTTATGATTGTTATTGAAATAGGAGCGGGACTTGCATTGCTCACGGGATGGAAACCTAAGCTAACAGTTTGGATTTTATTTTTGATGACCATGTTTTTTACTTTGCTCACCGGGTTTACATATTTATCGGGTTACTGTCCGAAAACCCCTTTCGCAATTCATTCTGTTGCATTAATTATTCTATGGATGGTGAGCGCAGCGAAATTTAATTCCCCGAAAGGAAAAAAGGTTTTTTGGATTTCATTGATTCTTTCCTTTTCGTTTCTTGCTATGCTCAAATCGCCAGGATATTTCGGTTGTGATTTTACCGAAACAAAAATGAAAGTAACCGATTGCGGTTGCTTTGGCGACTTTCTGAAATTAAAACCGTGGGAAACTTTTTGGAAGGATATTGTGCTTGATGTATTAATTTTTATTCTTGTGACAGGCGTAAGGCACATCACACCCGTTGTTAAACCAAGGGCAAATAATGCGGTGGTTGCATTGGGAACTTTTGCATCGCTGATGTTTTGCTTTTCAAACTATGTGTGGGGATTGCCCGTAGTTGATTTTCGCCCTTATAAACCAGGAAATAACATACGTGAATTACGGCAGGCGCAAAAACCCGAAGTGCGGAAAATGCTTTTTATATATAAGAATAATAAGACAGGCGAGAATAAAAAATTTTCGGTTGATGACCTGAATAATTTAAATTATGATGAATGGGAATTTGTTGATCGCATTGATAGCATTATTGATCCGGGCATTCCCGCTAAAATCAATAATTTGTTTATCAGCGATGAGCATGGAGAAGACGTAACCGAGAATTTGCTTTCTGATCCCAATTATTCAATGATGGTTGTGATTTATAAAATGGCAACCACAAATACCAAAGCAATCACTGAAAAATTAAATTCCCTAGCCGCGCAATGCGAAAAAGCAGGAATTAACTTCTATGGAGTTTGTGGTGGCGATTTACCCGTTGATGCATTCCGGCACGAATTACAAACCGCTTATCCTTTTTATACTGCCGATGAAACTCCTCTTAAAACAATCATCCGATCAAACCCGGGACTGGTGCTTTTGAAAAATGGGGTTGTTATTGATATGTGGCACCATAAACATTTTCCCACTTTTGAAGAGGTGAATTCGAAGTATTTCAAAAAGTGAAAAGTACTAGTGGCTTATCACAATCTTCTTTCTTACAACAATTCTATCCTGTTCAACAGAAATAAAATAAATTCCTGATGTAATATTTTTTACATCAATGACTGTTTCCTCTTCTGAGGTTTTTCTGTTTAATATATCTTTTCCTAACAAATTACTCAAAGTAACATTACTTGTTGAATTATTTTTCTGAGAAACGGTAATAACATCATTTGCCGGATTGGGATAAACATTAAATAAATTTTCTGAATTATAAGATTCAGATATTCCAACTGAACCATTACAAGTGCAGGGACCTATACAAATAGCAAACTCGTCAATGACATGTTCGTAACCGTTACCAACAGTTGCGCCTGAATTAAAAACAAACCGAAACTGAACAGTTGCATTTCCGCCTAAACTATCTAAAGATTTTGAAGCGTATTGACAAACAGATAAATAACCCGACCAGCCCGGTAAGTTTCCACCTGCCGTAATAAAAAAACTACTATACCAATTGGGTCCCGTTCCAGCACTACCAAGCAATGTCCACGTAATGCCATTGTCAATTGAATATTCCATTCTTGTTCCATCCTGGTATAATTCAGTCTGATATTTATGCCAGAAGCATAAGGTTGCAGTTGCTATTGATGTAAAATCAAATACAGGTGTATATAAAAAAGCTGTAGTATTCGGAAGAAAACTTGAATCAAGTCCTAAATCCCATGCCATGTTTCCAGAGCAGGCACCGGTATTTATTGTATCCCATTGCCAGGTGCATCCGGTATTACTTACAGCATACCAGCCCGTAGCGTTGTTTTCAAAATCATTGTAATAAGGAGGAATGATTTGCGCGGAAATAAAATGACAGAAAAAACAAATCAGGCATATTAATGTATAAATTTTATTCATGGGATGATTTGTTTAGTTGTATATTCAACTCAACAGCCTACCGGTAAGAGATTAATGCATTACAATAATTTTTTTCCTCACAACACTTCCATCTTGTTCCATAGAAACAAAATAAAATCCTGATGTAATATTTTTTACATCAACAAGAACTTTATTACCTGAGATATTTTTTCTCAAAACTTCTTTTCCGGCAAGATCGTGGATTATTAAATTCCCGGAAGAATTATTTTTTGAAACAAGCGTTATATGATCCTCTGCAGGATTGGGGAATAGCATAAAAGTTTCATTGCCAAATGCCGGCTCATGAATACCAACAGGATCACTGATAATATTATAAGTGGAGTTTGTTGCAACATCAGGATTGAAATCAAAATAAATATGAGCTGTATTGCTAATTGTAGTTCCGTTTGGAATGCCCGAAATCGGTTTTATTGCGAACAAAATATTTCTATGACTGGAAGGTTCATTCGTATTGCTGTCTGGTAAATATATATTGTTAAAGGAGAATTTAATTACATTATTGCTTAAAAAAACAGTTGACATTGTGTGGCTGGATGTTAGTATCCGCATGGTGCTCACATCAAGAGAAGCATCAATCGTGTCGAGAATAAAAACATTAAATGCGGTATCATTACCGGTATTTTGAAAATTAATGGTGTAAATCAATTCTGTTCCGGATAGAATCGCTCCGCCAGGTGTAACACTTTTATCATTCGGATCAATAGAATTAGTTACAGGGCGGCATGTAGTTGCAATATTATTGAGAGGAAAACTATCGGCAACTATTGGTTCAGCAATGGCTTTTACACAAATGGTATCTCCAATTTGCATTGTTGACTTGCAAAATAAATCGACAGAGGCATAAAAACTTCCGGAATTATAACTGAGAATTCCCGTATTCCAAATTAAAGTATCACCAATTATTGCTGATGGAGGAGGACTTGCGGATAGGAATATGAAATAATTTGTATCAACAGGAAATCGAAGTTCTCCGATTGTCGGCAAAAACAAATTATTATGCATAGTTAAAAAAACAGTGCGGTTAAAATTCGGGCGGAAGTTAGTTGCAGAAATTGTCGGTTCCAAATCGTAACCCGGAACAACATTCAATGCAAAATCATTTCCCGTTGATGGAAGGATGGTGATGTTAGAATAAATTCCGCTTGCAGGGCAAATAGTATTATACAAATTGCTGGGTGCCAACTGAACACTATACATTGCACCTGTCGGTACATTAAAATCATAATCACCAACGGTGTCGGTAAAATCCCAATAGAGAATATTACCTCCGACAGAAACTCCTGCCAGGATTCCATTTAGTTTTGAATCACCTGTGTCAAAAATGCAATTTGCATTTGCGTCAAAATATATTGTTCCTGAAATTGTGCCGCACGAATCGGATAAAATTACCTGATTATACATGGTAATGGTATCACTGATTGTTCCATTAAGTGCCGTAGCAATATATTGTATTGAAAACTGACCGGCAAAAGTATATTGATGTTGTACCTGAATGGAAAATGAAATACCGTCATCAGCATAGCTAGTATCCGTTCCGTCACCAAATGCAATATATATAAAAATTGAATCAGTTATATTCAATCCGGAAGCAGTTCCGTAGATATAATCGTTAAATAAAAATGGAATATCGCATGGCGGATTTGCAGTGGTATCAGGGAAATTCATCATGTTTATGGAAGCAACTACTCCGGATAACTGAAAACACATTGTATCATTTGAATTGTCCGGATCAGCAGGCATGGATGTGTATGTGCAAATTGTGTATGTTCCAGACGGAACTATTATATCCGGAAAATCCATCGAATCGGAAGCTCCCGGTGCTAACGTTCCGCTATATGTTTGTGTAACCGGCAAACCACCATCCAGAGTGTATGAAACATCAAAATTGGAAATATTAATATTTCCAAAATTTGTAAACTGAACAGAAACCGGAGAAGAGTACCCAGCTGCAGATGGTGTGTATGGTTTTATAACATTAGTAACACCCGCGTCATTAGGACCGGGTATTGAAATTGAAAAATCATCTATAGAAAAACCATCCAAAGCTACAGTAGCATCAGAAGTGAAGATAAATCTGAATTGAACTGTCGGTGAACCGCCAATACCAGGTAAAATTCCCAAGTTAATCATCTGTGATTTTGTCCACCCTGAAGACAAACCAGTCCATGCAGGTAAACCGCTAGACCAGATAGATGCAGGGTACCAATTAACATAAGGTGGATTGCCACCTATACCACCCAACATTGTCCAGGTTATTCCATTGTTAGTGGTATATTCTAATCTTGTTCCATCCCAAAGAGCTTCAACATTATAATTAAGCCAAAAGGAAAGAATTGCACTAGTAGTAAATGTAAAATTAAATACAGGTGTATAAAGGGCGGCATCTGAATTATTTGAATACTGAGTACTTAATTCAATATCCCATGCCAACGCACCGGAGTGGGCACCTGTTGTTGTTCCAAAATTAGGGGCTCCCCATTGCCATCCACTACCACCACTATTGACAACAACCCAATCTGTTGTATCAGTCTCAAAATTGTTAAAATAGGGAGGAGATATTGGAACAATCTGAGCATTGCTGAATAAAAAAATAAAAAAAAGCAAAACTGTCAGAGTAAATATTTTTCTCATGAGCTGATTTATTTATGTAAAGATAACATTCGTTTCAATAAGTCAACTTCAATCAGAAAGCAGTTTCAATGTTTATCTTTGCATAACGTTCTTTAAATCTGAAAAAGCTACAATCCAATATGGGGCCGACAGGAATCGACAGCTTGCGCAATTGGTATGTAAGCATGCCGTGTGTTGTGAATATGACACGCTAATCCTAATTCTCAATCGTCTTAACTGGCGAAAATTCATATGCGCTTGCAGCTTAATCTCAATGAGGTTAGGCCTGATCACGCCCCAAGGGCGTGACAAGCAACTTCGCTCAGTCTTCCGCTTATTAAGCTGAGATCACGGGGTTCGAACTTTTGAGCTGGCTGCAATAGTGTCCTTATGTTGCAGTGAGATAAAAATGGAATAAGGAAGATGATGGTAAGCATTCCGCCACACGTCTTCCCGACAATCAAGTGAATGATAAGCATGTAGAAAGCGTATGAATTCCTTGTCTGGACGTGGGTTCAAATCCCACCGGCTCCACGGGTAAAACAAAAACAAGCATTCAGTTTATTTCAAATGCGAAGGGAAGGGATAACGCCTGAAAATATAACTGCTATCAGCGTAAATCGAACTCCTTATAACTAATCCCGCAAAAGAGGTTGCTCTGAAAATGAGACTTTTTTTTTATACAATTTTCTGATCAATTGCCTTTGTTACCGCTTCAACAACTGAATGCACCTGCAACTTTTCGTAAATATGTTTTATGTGCGTATTCACAGTTGCATAGGATATAGAACATTGCTCAGCTATCATTTTATAGCTTAAACCTTTTACCAAAAAAGAAAGTATTTCCAATTCACGTTCGGTGAGATTGAAAGAAGCGTTTCCAGGTTTTTTATTTTGCTGCCCAAATAGTTTCAATACTTGTCTTGCAACAGTAGGAGTCATGGGTGCCCCGCCTTGCATTACGTCTGATATGCTTTCAATTAATTTAGCTGGAGAGGCTTTTTTAAGAATATACCCGTCAGCACCGGCACAAATAGATGCAAATATTTTTTCGTCTTCTTCAAAGACAGTTTGCATAAGTATTTTAATGTCTGAGTAATTTTTGCGTATTAATTTTACACCCTCAATGCCATTTACATTTGGCATATCAATATCCATAAGCACCACATCAGGATGTGTAACAATAATGTTTGTTAATACATTGCTGCAATCTTCAAAAGCACCAACACATTTCATCCCTTCTGTGGCATTAATTAAAAGCTGCAGCCCGGTTCTTCGTGTTTTGTTATCATCAAAAACTACTACTTTTATTTCCATTGTACAAAAATTGATAATTAAAATGAATACCGCTATCGCTAATTCTAATGATTTTTTAATTCGAATTCAAGCTCTATTCTGGTGCCACTTTCGGTGGTTGAATGGATTGAAATATTCCCACTAAGCTCTTTTGCTCGCTTGCGCATATTTTGCAAACCGTTTCCCGCCTCACCCTGTCCCGCCCCAAAAGAGAGGGGGTCAAAACCTTTTCCATCATCAATAATATTCATACTAAATTGATGATTGGCTGTCGCAAGTGTAATAAAAAGGTTTTTGCAGCCGGAATATTTTGCAGTATTATTTACTGCTTCTTTAAAAATCAAATAAACATTTTTCCGCTGTTCCATATTTAGTTTCGTTGAAAAAATGTTTTCACCGGTTTCCATTTTTACTTTGCAATTTAACGGTTCCATTCGTTCAACTGCATACGCATTCATGCGGTTAACTATGTTATCAAAACGGTCGTTGCGTGTGTTGATCGTCCACACAATATCATTCAAGGCTTCCATCATAGCTGTAGTGCTTTCACTGATTTGCGCAAGCATGCTGTTTGCTTCCGGTGCTTTTTGCCTTACAATCTTATGCGCCACTTCACTGTAAAGAGCAATGCTGCTTAATGTAGAGCCGATTTCATCATGCAAATCGCTGGCTATCCTGTTTCGCACATCCTGAAGGTTTAATTTTTGCTTAAGGCGATAGCGAAAACCCGCATATACAAGGGCTGACAAAAAGAGTAAAACCAAAGCCCGGAATAACCAGGTGTTGTACCACGGAGTGGATATATTTATTTTTAGTGCAGCACCCTCTTTAGCCCAGTCACCAAAACAATTTGCAGCCTTAATACGAAAAGTATAGTTTCCCGGGGAGAGATTTGCATAATTGGTAAATCGCCTGTTACCGCAATATACCCAATCTTTATCCAATCCTTCTAATTTATAAGCATATTTGTTTTCGTTGTTTCGGAAAAAATTCAAGGCAGCAAACTGGAAGGATAAATAATTTTCATCGTGGTTTAAGTACAGAGTTTCATTGCCAATAGTTTTTTCTTCTTCACCAACTTTAAATTGTGTGATAACAGTTTTTGGAATTTCAGAACTTATGACAAGCGAATCGGGATGAAAAATATTAAACCCGCTGATACCTCCGAAAACCAGCTCACCGGTTGATAATTTACTGGCAGCATTGGTATTAAATTCATTATTCTGAATCCCGTCTTTTGACGAATAATTACGGCAACTTTCATCAGCAATAGTAAACCGGCAAATTCCGCGGTTGGTTCCCATCCATAAATTTCCGCTGTCATCATTCAGAATTGTATAGATTGAATTATCAGGTAATCCGTTTTCTGTTTTATACGATTTAAAAGTTTGAGTAGCTTCATCAAACCGGTTAAGCCCGCCACCGTTAGTACCAATCCAGGTAATTCCATTATTGTCAATGCAAAAAGAACGGACGTTGTTGTCGCTAATGCTGGAATTATTGCCGGGCTGGTTTATATAACGTTTAAATTTATTCGTAGTGTAGTTGTATTTGTAAAAACCATTCTGGGCACCAATTAATATTTCCCGGTTTTTGTTTTCGGCAAATGCAAATGTGATATTGAAAATAAGCGTGTCGGATTCTGTTAAAACGCCTTTGAATTTTTCAAACTGAATTTTTTCCGGATCTGACAAGCTGATTTCACTGGTATTGATTCTGTATATCAAATCGGCATTGGTTCCAATCCAAAGATAGCCGCGCGAATCAAGAAACATGCAACGCAGGGTTTGATATTCAGGAAATTTAGAATCCTCATTCGGATTTAAATGAATAAATTTTTTGTTTTGATAATTGAGAATAAGAATTCCGTCACGGCTCCAGCTTGAAACCCAAATGTTTTTTCCATTGTCAGTAAGAATTTTACTGATGGATGAATTTTGAAATAGTGGTTTTCCATCAACAGGCGAATAAACATTTTCAAATGTGTGCGTGGTTTTATTAAACAAACTCAATCCATCAAGCGTCCCAACGAATAAATGGTTTTTATCGAATTCTGCAACAGCCCGTACGTTTTTATAGAGCTCAAATGTCCGTGACGTGGTTTCTTTGTAAGGCATATAGCTTGCAAACGCAGGTTTCACAGGTTCGGCTTTCACCAAGCCAATTCCGGGAGCAACCAGCCACAGCACGCTTTTATTTTCCAGTATAAATTCAATATTGTTTGCGGGTAAACTGTTTTGGTTTTTTTCAACATGCGTTATTTGTTCCATAAATCCGCTTGCCGGGTTAAAAAGATAAACGCCATTGCTTGCCGTGCTAACCCAGAAATTACCGCCTCCCGTTTGATAAATTCCGTTAATAGCAATGCGGGTTTGCCGGTTGCCGGGGTACCCGTCAAGTGTAAATGTTTTTTCTTCACCGGTTACAATGTTGACAGTATAAATTTTATTATACTGCAAAACAATAATAATATGATTTTCTGACTGAATAATTCCATTGAAAGGATTGGAGTTGTCATCAGTAACGGTGCTTTCCGTAAGCTGAACAAAAGCATGTCGCATCCGGTTGAATTTAAACAAACCATTTCGTGAATAAAAATAAGTAGCTTGCTTATCAGCATTAAAAATAAGAACCGGAAAATCTTTTTGCTTCGCACTGTCAGCAGGAAGATACTGAACCGGTATTGCAGCAAATTTTTTGGTTAGCGGGTTAAAATTTACAATCAAATGGTTTTTTCTTAACCAGACGGAACCAATTAACTCATTTTCATTTTCAATAATTGTAGATGGAATAGTATCAGGCACCCTGAACACTGTTATTTTTTCATCCTGCGGATTGATGTGAATAAATGAAGATGATTTGATAATCCAAAATCCGTTGTTGTTGCAGTAAAATTTTTTCACCTCATTTTTGCTATCAAATAACAATAAGTTTTTAAAGGTCCCCGCTAGCGGATTATAGCTGCAAATGCTGTTTGCCGTGTGGAAAAGAATTTTTCCGTTTTGGTGCACCGCCATTTCTAAAACATCGGATGATGAGATGCTGTTCGTATCCGCTGCATTATGCCTGAAAGTCTTAAAGGCGTAACCGTCAAAACGCGACAATCCGGTCTCGGATAGCAGCCACAAAAAGCCGGTACTGTCAATGCCAATGCTACGCAAGGTACCTGATGCTAAACCGTCTTCCTGTGTATAGGTTGTAAAATGATATTTGGTTTGAGCAAAAGCAGAATCACATGTAAACAACAAACATAAAAGTACGAAGCAAAATCTAAAGACGTGCTTTACTTTCAGACCGATCATTTTAGCTATACTTTACTTTTTGTAAAGATAGCTTAAAGATGGGCTACAATAGGATGTAAATAACGTGGATGTAACTGGTAGAGGCGGATTTTATTTATGTAAATCCATTGCTAAATAATATCAATGCACGATTGAAATTTTCTTTGTGATTATTTTATTATTCGATTTAATCTGAACAAAATAAATTCCTTGAGGGAAGGTTCCGGTTTGCAGTTTATAGTTTACAGTTCGCTGCGCTATAGCAGTTTTATATATTTCTTTTCCAATAATATCACAAATTTTAATTTCGTCACCAACCGTAAGTTGCAAACCGGAAACTGTTAACTTATTTGATGCAGGATTTGGATAAATTGAAATTGAATTTTCGATGTTTTGAGAAAAAATTCCGGTTGCTGAATCAGGTGTAATTTTTATGATTTGAATATTATCGAGATACCCTGTTCCACCTTCGTGGTGCATGTACATCATGTTCCACAATAAAGGATTTGCTTTTGAAGCGACAGTTGTATCAATTCCTGCATTTAAATTACTGGCAAGCACAGTCCATGTGGAAGTGCCAAGTTGCCTGGCACGAATCCCGATTCGTCCTCCGGCAACTGTGGTTATTTGCGATAACGTAATTTCATAAGTTACCCAATTATTATTTGTAAAATTATAGTTAAGCACTGTTCCGTTTGGCAATAATATTTTTTCACCATAGAAAGAGCCGGATGTAAAAATCAATGCTTTTTCGTTTGCATCTGTTTTGGTAACAATTCCATCATTATTTAAGTCTGCAGCAATCCCAAAATCCAGTCCCCAGTAATTTCTTTTAATGTCGAATGATAAAATATAGGTGCCATCAGGAGTAAAAGAAAAACCAGGGAAAACAGTCGTATTGAGTTCTTTGTTTGCATCGCATCCAACATTGGGCCCTACCTGGTTAAAATAAACGGATTTGGTTCCATCATAACCAGTATCTGCAACCTGGATATCAATATTGGTGCTCCATTTTGTGGTAACCCAGTTATCCTGACCATTAAGATTTCCAGCGGCAAGAGAATTAAAATCATAAATGGCAGTTGTGGTATCAAATTGTGCAAATAAATTTTTTGCAAAACAAATACAGATGAACAGGAATAGATTTTTTTTCATTTGATTGGTTTAATTATTTTGAACGACTGATAATTAATTTTTTGGTGATTATTCTGTTGTTTGTTTTAATAGAAAGAAAATAAATTCCTTGAAGAAAGTTTACGGTTGCCAGTTTAAAGTTTACGGTTGGCTGTGTTAGAATAGTTTTATAAATTTCTTTTCCCAAAGCATCCGTTAATTTTATTTCATCATTAACGGTAAACTTCAAGCCGGAAACTGTAAACTCATTTGAAGCAGGATTAGGAGCAATTGTAAATCCATTTTCCTGTTGAATTTCGTTTACTGAAGTAGTGCTTGTGGTGTCTAAATTTACAATCCATCCAATTAAAGTGCTCCCTTGCGAACCCCAGCCGGCAATAATTTTTCCGTTGCGTGAAATTCCCCAGGCAACTGATAACGCGTACCCGCTCATATTTAAACCAATACTGGTAAGGTAGGCGTCTAAGTTAGTCAACGGCTGACCGGGAAATTTTATAACAGCAGTTTTAGTACCCGGAAAAGTAAAAATAGAAGACCAGCCTACCCATACGCCACTGTCGGAAATGGAAGAGATATACAGATTATCTTGTCCTGCAGGGGGTGGAAAAGATTGTGTGGTGTTGGTTATTGTATCATAAATAATTCCGTTTGGATAATCGGCACCGAGTATTATGGTGCCATCATGATTCATTCCGAATACTTCGCCTGCCGCACCTACTCTCATGGAGTCAGGTGTCCATATCATGGGTGTGCGTTGGGTGGTTTGAATCCAGCCGCCACACACAAGCCCGTTGCCCGAAATATGGTTTGCGCGTGCACTCAAATTTATATCATCCAATATAGTATAACCCATTGCAGGATCGTAACGAAATGCTTTGGTGTGTCCTGCATTTATCCAAACCATTCCGCAGAAACTTTGCCCGTCATCAGCCACATCATAAGCATTTGAATATTGATTTGGGTCAATAGGAGGTATACCTGGAATTACACCCGGAGTTTGCCAAATGCCGCCCACATTCAGTCCGCTGATTTCACAGGGACTTCCGTTTACAATAATGGCAGGATCGGCATAAGTTCCGGCCACTACTCCCGAATCCGTTACACCAAATGCTTCCACACCGCCAATGTTTGTTAATGTGCCGGAGGGAATATGATATTTGTATACACCATAACCAAATACTACATTAGCACCTGCAGCATAAATACCATTTGGGGATACGCCACTAAATGGTTTGTTGCTTACTACTGTAAAAGTTGCCTGTGCTGATGACCTGCCGGCTATGCAGGAAATAATTGCGGTTAAAATAATTTTATTGATTTTCATTTTATTTTATTTAGAATGATTGATGACTATTTTTTTTGTGATTATGTTTTTGTTTGTATTTACCGAAAGAAAATAAATGCCTTGCGGAAAGTTTGTGGTTTGTACTATGAGGGTTGAGGTTTGCCGCTTAATTTTTTTCAAATAAATTTCTTGTCCAAGGACATTAATGATTTTTACGACATCACCGACTCCAAATTGTTTACTGCTTACCGACAACTCATTGTGTGCCGGATTTGGAAAAACAGTAAACGAATTATTTTCCTCTTCTAATTCACCTATTCCAACAGAATTACAAAGTGTATTTAACAAACCATGGGTTAAAATTACAGGTGAAACCAATGTACCTGAGTTGGCAAGTGTATAAGTAAGCTGAGTCGGCAATGTTCCCGTTGATGCAGTTGCGGTACTTGCCGTTAACGTAGCAACTGCCTGGTTGCAAAAACTATCGCCCAGAGAATCAGTCTTTATAATATAGTAATCGTAGTTACTGAAATTTCCATTTACGGTTGTGCTTGCGGCAATTGCGTAGCCCCCATCAGAAGTTTTAATTACCTGCCCTTCGAAATTATCTTCGGCAGCAGTTACGGTATATCGTTTTGTCCAGGTCAGATCGCCAAGCGAATCGGTTTTAATAAGCAGCAAACTTTGGTTGGAGGAAAATGAAACGTAAGAAGTAGCGAGAATAACAAAACCATGGTCGCTGGCTTCAACCACCGAAACCGGAGTATCATCAAAGTTAGTGCTGAATTTTTTTGAAAATATTGCAGAAGTATTTTGCGGATCCAGCTTAGTAAGTGTAATGTTGCTTCCCTGCGGACCGCCCACATCATCATAAACCAGGCTCACGTATTTCTGGTCAGATGTGAGAATTGCATCCACGCTTCTTCCGCTATAAAAATCAGCGTATGTGGTAATATATGTGCCGTTTGTATCCGCAATTACAAGAACAGGATTGGCTCCAGTAAACCCGACTTTGTCATTTCCCAAATAGGTGGCTTTATTTATCGGGCTGGCAAATTGATACGGAGCAACGTAGCCTTCGCCCAGCAAAATCCCGGTGCTGTCAATTCTTAACAAGCCCATCCGGTTAATTCCGTTTACCTGGAAGCTTCCTGTCAGAAGAAAATTTCCGGATGGAAGCTCTTCAATTTTATTTGCAATATCACTTCCGCTTCCGCCATAAGTTTTTGTCCAAAGCGTATCACCGTTCAAATCAGTACGAATAAGAAATGCATCTCTTGAAGCAGAAAAGCTTTCGGTTTCACCGGCAATCAAATACCCGCCAGCGGTTTCAATTACATAATGGCCAAGATCGTTTGAATTACGTCCATAGGTTTTTGTCCATTGCATGTTTCCGGTTGAACTTAGCTTTACTAAATAAACATCAGCATCGGTAAAAGTGGGATAAGTGACCCCTGCAATAATGTAACCGCCATCACTTGTTTGACAAATGCTGTTTGCAATTTCAGTTTGCGTGTTACCAACAGTCAGTTGGAATTTTACAGGCTGTGCAATTGAATTTGCAACAATAGAGATAAACAGGAAGGGTAGAATTTTTTTCATCGTGTTTTTATTCAGCCACAGATTCACAGATTAGGCGCCCTGAAACCCAAATCGTTCCGTCTAAAGCGGAAAAGATTTTTAGTCTGTGAATCTGTGGCTGAATATTGGTATTATTTTTTTCGCAAAACTAAATAAGAAATTTATTGCAATTGCATCGCTAATTGTAGTGATTTTCTGCGTATCCTTCTGTTTTTACATTTAAAATTTATTCGGAGGAAGTGAGTGCAAAATCACTACAATTAGTGATTTACTAAACCAACACTATTTTAGAATTTTACGCAAAATTTTTTTACCCCCTGAAACAAATAAAAATAAAATAACATAACCCCTAATAATTCAAACAAAATGAAATCAAAAATTAACATTCTACTGCTATCCATGGCATTATGCGTGGTGAGCATAACAAATTCATTTGCTCAAGTAGTAACTTTAATAGACCCTGCCGGTGACGGTGGTTTTGAAAGCGGACCCACATTTGCCGCCAACGGTTGGACGGTAGCTGCCGGTGTAGCGACCAATCAATGGTTTGTTGGCAATGGAGCTGTTCCTCATACCGGAAGCAACTGCGCTTACATTTCAGAAAACGCTATTGGTTCTACTTATACCTATAACTTTACCTCGCCATCAACGGTGTATTTTTATCGCGATGTTACTTTTCCGGTTGGCAAGCCCAGGATTTCTTTGACAATAAATTGGCAAATTGGAGGGGAGTTTAGCACTGACCGTGGATTTGTTTGTTATACTGACCCGGCTAATACTCCTGTGGTAAATGACTTCATGTCCACCACACCTCCGCAATATGCTACCGCTGTACCGAATCCGCTTGGCTTTAATGGATGGCAAAATACAGGTGGAATCTGGTCTGTAAGCACCACCTATTTATTGCCGTCCAGTTTCGAAGGTACTACAAGACGAATTATTTTCGGATGGCAGAACAATAACGGTGGAAACAGCCTTAACCCACCTGCGGCTTTTGATAATATTGAATTAACTGCGGGCCCCAATATTACCTGTACTCCGGATGTTAATGGAGGATTGTGGAGCGACCCCTTCTCGTGGACAAGCAAACTTTATCCGGGCCCCGGTGATGATGTATTAATTCCTGATGGACGTTCCATTACAGTGGATGGTTCACAAATAGTAAAGAATATTACTGTCGGACAAGGAAGTTCGGGGATTGTCAATTTTATTGGCAGCGCTTTTAATAATCTTACTGTGACAGGCAATTTAACTGTAAACAGCGGTGGCCAATTTAACGGGTTTACACAAACAGCATCTCCAACAGGAGGCGGAATTCAATTAAACGTTGCAGGTAACATAAATCTAAATGCCGGGGGAATTATGACAATGGGGCATACCAGTACAATCTTAAATATGAACGGAACATCACCTCAAAGCATTAACGGGCCGGGTGTTTTTCTCGGAGGTTTGGTAAGGGTGCTTACAATAGCAAATCCGAGCTCAGTTACACTGAACACGCCCGTAACACTCACTGAGGGATTAAGGCATTATGCGGGAACACTTAATACAAATGGAAATTTAACCTTGGATAATACTGCGCAGTCTTATGGCAATGCATTTAATCAGCAGGTTTATGCTGCAGTGGTACCTAATATGGGAACAAACTATTTGTCTCAGCCCACTGTAACTTGTGGCATTCCCTGGAGTGCCGGTTTACAAGTAGTACTTGGCAGTGTTATCTTATCAGGAGGAAACACGTATGCTGTAACTACGGCCGGTGTATTGGGTTTAACAGCTCCTACTAATAGTACAACATTGACACAAGCTAACGGAACTGCATTTTTGTGCCTGATGGGTACTGAAGCAACTGCCACGGCAAATTGGGATGCGACCTCCAAAAAAGTTAGAAGCATAACAATAAACACTC
>JBIOHJ010000061.1:0-19206 GCA_044448905.1 Bacteroidia bacterium
CCTCCATACCAAGCATCGTTCCCATCACAATAACCACAACGATTTGAAAAATCTTTAACTAAATATGGTTTATAGCTACTATGAGAGCTGTATATTTTACTACAAGTTCTTGTTGGAGTTTTTATCCTGAAATCTGGCATTCAAAATTATTCTTTAGTATTTTTTTTAAGAAAATCTTCTGCATCCTTCAATAAAGTATTGAGTGATTTCAAATTCTCAGAGTCTTTGAGTAAGTTCGGAAACATTCTTCTGCCGTTCAATCTTCTTTCAATTTTCTCGTCTAGGTAATTTAGTCGCTCCAAATCAGCATTTGATAATTTATTATCTTGTTGTTTTTTCTCTGCTAGTTCTTGAAATTCTTGTGATAAGTTTTCATTTTCTTTTTGGTAATATTTAATAAAACTTTTAATCTTTCTACGCAAAATTTCAAGATTGTCAACATCCAAATCATCTTTCAATAAAATTTTAGTTGATTGAATCTTTTCATCTACGCCATCATCTTGTGTTATGTCTTGAGTGAAAATAAGGGCTGGAAAATCCTCTCTCAAATCATTAATATTATTGATTATATCATTGCCTTTATACTTTACTTTTTTATCATCTTTCATTAAGCCATAATCAACAATAATAGCATCAAATTTTTCATTCATAATATAATCCATCATTTCCTTTTCCGTGGGATAAGGATGCATTGCTATAATTTCTAATTCATCGTCTTCCAATGATTCAAATAATTCACGTTCACTTTTCTGCTCATCAATATAGAGTACTCGGAATTTTTTCATTTGAAGTTACTTAGAATATTTGGGAAAATAAATTTTGATTTTAAAGTTTGGACGAGCTTTTAATATCTCCACATATCCGTTGTATTGTTCAACGGTTGTCTTAACAATCCACATTCCCAAGCCAATTCCAATTTCATCTTCACCTTTTTTCTTTGTTGTAAAAAATGGTTCAAAAATGTCATTGGGTTTCTTGATGTCAGCGATTAGTCCCGGACCTGAATCTTCATAAACTAAAACTATTCCTTTATCCTCAATCTTTGCATTGATATTAATCTTACGAAACGATGATGAATCTTTTCGATAGAAGGCATCCATTGAATTTAATAAAAGGTTATTGAATATTGAATCCATATCTATTGGAAACGCATTTCTGATTTTGCCTTGGTTTAAACTTTTATCAATAATTAACTCAACGCCTCGTGCATCAAGCATTTCATACCACCTTGTTTTAAACTCAATAAAGTATTTTGATAAACTAAGATCGCTGGCTTTTCTTCTGTCCTTTTTAATTGATTGATTTGAAAAATCAATCCAGTTGCTTAAGCGGGTTATGAGTTCAATTATTTTTTCTATCAATAAAAAGGGATTCTGGAGAAGTTTTGTTTCCGATTCAAATTTCTTTTTAATGATTTCGTTATTGATTATTTGTCTGAGTCTTTTCGAATAAGAATTTAATAACCTCCGTATTTCTCCTAACTCGTGGCTATAAGTTGAAATAGTCATACCTATACTTGCCAGGGAACGTAACATTCTTATCTCATTCTCTTTTTGTTTTAATTCCTCTTCAAATCCTTTGACGGCTTTTGCATAAACAGTACTTTTTGAATTCTTGGCTGATTTATTTTTCCTTTTTCTTTTCGACTGTTTTTCTAATTCCTCCTCCGCTTGCTTTTTGGCTTCTTCTTTTGCTTCCTCAACTTGATTCTCAATATCTGAAACTGCCCTCATTGGTCGCATCACATAGTGCCTGTCTTTTTCAAGAACATTAATTAGTCTTAAAATTAGTTCCTGAAATGCATGAAAGGCTTTATTTTCAACTAATCCTTCTCTGTTTGTTGTATCCTTTAATTCAGGATTGTTAATTCTTGAGATTTTAATTAATCCGTAAATCTGATTTGGATTTACTTTCCAACCTATTCCTTCCTCTTGGCCTGCTCCAAAAGTGCTTCCGGCCGCTCTTGTTCCTAATTCTAACCAATCCCAAGAATTGCTTTCAATTTCACCATAAGGACGAACACGAAAATTATCTCTAAATAACTTTACTCCACCAAACCTATCAAGCCATTCTCTTCTTTTATTTGCGTCAAAATTCCGATTTGCAAAGATTTTTCTTTCGTCTTCTTTAGCTGATCTTTTTAGAAAATAAAATGTGAGTTCAAAAGATCCGATGGATTTAATTACATCATCTTTATAATGTTCACCCACACCAGGCCAAATTTTATTTATTGTTGTTTTATAGGAAAATGATCCTTTTTTAAAAGTCTCAATATTGTACGGTTTCTTTGACATATCCTGAGGAGACTTTTCTTTAAAAACATTTGGATTAATTGTTTTCCAAACAAATTCTCTTCTATCAAGTATTATATTTAATGTTTTATCTGAATTAAATTTTGCGTTGAGTTTATAATCATAATCATCCAAAATTGAGTTTTCGACATTCCCGAATTTTTTTGCATCCTTGCTGCTGAGTAAAGTTATTTTGAAATCAGAAATCTCTTTTGGTGGAATTAATACTTCCAAATTTTTAAATAACCGATTAATATCTTCTTCCTCCCAATCATCTCTCAAATTTGAGATTTGAAAAATAGTTCCATAATCAATTTTTATTTTTTTAAGATGCTTTCCAACGCGAGAATGTTTAATGAGTTCACTTTTCAAATCAAGATTATTAATATTCTCAACGGAGGCAAATACTTGATCTAAAGTTTTGTTATCAGTAAATTCTCCAATCAGCTTTCCATTCAAATCCGGATTTTTTTCCTAAAGGCAATGTGAACATATTTACTTTTTCACCTAACCTGTCAAGAGCAAATCTTCCAATTCCTTTTGCACCTGTCTTAATTCTTTTATTTGTTGAGAATGCATCATGTAATTTGTTGGATGTTCCGATGGTCATCCAATAGTCATGAATGATTTTGTCATCCATTCCATGACCATTGTCAATAATAAATAAGGACTTATTTCCCCTATTTTTATTGTCAAAAAAAATAATGCAATCAGTCGCGTCAGCATCATAAGAATTTTTTACTAATTCAATAATAGCCCCCTCAGCGGAGGCAATATTTTCCTTGCCGATTAATCCAGCAGTTCGCGCTGATATTTTAAAAGAAATTTCCGACATGTATTAAATAATTATTCGGTAAAAGTAAATAAAGATGCAATAAATTTGATTTTGCAAAACTAAAGGTCTCCTCCCTCCCTCTTCCTCGGAATCGGAGGGGACACTGAAAGTATTTTTCCAACAACAAATGTAATTTTAATTTGCCACTCCGCCCTCGAAAAATGCGAGCCTGCAGATACAAGATATTGTTTTCACCTGGCGGGTCGCGAAGCTCCTGTGTGAAAAATTCGAAGACCACATGTGATTGGTTTAGATTTGGTCCCTTAAAGGTCTTCCGATTCTTGCGGAGACCGTGAAGCAATTGGAGTAGTAAAGCTGTTCCTTTTCTGAATACAATTTTCCAAACCGTGTTTTCTTTCCGTGAAGCCGGATGTTTTACTTTAAGGGAAAGAAATTTTTCCTTCCGATTCATTTTTCACCGCTATCCTTTTTAGTGATCACTTGAAAGTCACCCGCCTTTGGAAAATCATCAAATATTTTCTGAACAAACTCATTGGGAATAGTAAGCCTGCGTTTTTCTATGTCAATCCATGCACCATCCATATTTAATATTGCAGCGAGAGTTCCGTCATTCTTTGTAAAATTATGCCGGAGGCTCCATCGTGCAAAGTCAGGAGTAGCTTTCACCAGTTGCACATCTATTTCAATCTCGTCTTCCATTTTTATTTCACGCCTGAAAACCGCTTCTTCCCTGAAAAGGATGGGTCCTATGTTTAGTTCTCCCATTTTATGAGTGGTAAGCCCGTGTTCGCTCAAAAAAGCAATACGGATCATGGCACCATAATCATAATAAATGGAATGGCGCAAATGCCTGTTCTGATCAATGTCGGCCCAGCGAATCTGTACAGCTTTTGAATATTTTTCCATTAATAAAATAATTTCCCGACCGCATTCGCTTTTCAGGAACCCGGTTGTTTTACTTTAAGCGAAAGTAATTTTTCTTTTTTAATTCAACAAAAATAAAAGGGTAAATCTTCTCACTCTATTGTGTAAGTGAGACAAAAATACGAGCTTGCAGTTGAATTATTTCTCAGCAAGCAATGTTTTTTTAATAGCCTGCAACTCCGCCTCCGGCATCGGTGACTACAGTGATCCTGCTTCGCACAAAGCGTTGTAAATGTTTGTTGCCGGGAATGTGTTTTGATAAGTCCCTCCGTATGCTGACGGGGGATTTTTTTTACTTCAATAAAAAGGCTTTGCTGACCGGGAAAAAACGGGACTACTTATCAGAAAGCCTGATAAACTTTTTTGTGAGCAGTCCTTCAGGGGTAACCAGCACTGCAAAATAAATTCCATCGGGATAACCGGTTACATCCAGTTGCTCATGAATTTGATTTCCTTTAACGTTTCTCTTTTCCAGCAACTGCCCGAAAGCATTAACCAGCCTTAATTCAGCGGCAATGTTTTCAGAAAAAACAGCATCCAGGAAAAAATAATCGTGTGCCGGGTTCGGGTACAATTGGAAAGTTTCCTGTTGAGCCGAAACAAAATTGTTTGGAACCGAAGTGAGCAGTGTGGTGTCGAGAAGTATATTTTCATCACCGGGCATATAGTTTGCCCAAATAAAATAAGTCATCAGCATTTCATCCTCGGTAGTCGGGCCGTTATATACCGTTATGGGAGGGTTGTTGGGGTTGAACGGGTTGTTAACGGTATTATCATAAGAAGCTTCGCTGTAAATTCTTGCTCCCGCGGGAATTTTCTGCACGTGCTGAAACATATAATATTTCTGCCAGTGAAATTTCCACTGCGGAATATTAACCAGCGGAACCGAATCACCGGTTAAGCTGATGTACCATACCCGGTACGATTTACCGAGCAGGTGCATGTGCGGACAAACTGAAATCAGCGAACGGTCAATTGGCATAGGTGCCGACATCTGGTTGAATGATGTAATCACATTTGGCGGAAGAACAAGAGGGCCCTGTGACGGAATAGGATTATTGAGCAGCCACCCGACATGAATGGGGCGAACAACAGAGCCATTGGTAATGAATCGTAAATTCATTTTAGTAGTATCTGTTTGCCCCACATGGCCGGGCCCATAATGAATCTCAAAAACAAAATCGGCACCGGGCGGAACAAGTATTCCCCAGTTTGGAGGGTACTCAACAATGTTGCCTCCTCCCATCCATGCATTCATATAATAGCTTGATACTACGCCCCCGCTGAAACCGGGTAACGGTGTTACCGAGTCGTTATAAAATGATTGCCCGGTAAGGTCGTAATGAATATCGGCATGGTGCACTGCCTGTGATAAGCCGGGTATTACTTCAATCTTACTAACATATACGGTATCCGTAAAACCGGAGTGCATGGCAAAGTAGCGGTACTCATCGGTATTATATTGTAAGGTGTAAGGCGGAATCTGCAATGTCATGTTAATGGTATCGAGCAGCGAGCCTGTTTGTGAAAACACAGGTGGTGCAGGAGCAAGTGTAGTGTCGCCTAATGGCATTCCGTTATCAACCCAATCGCTGATGGCTGCGATTTCGGATGAATCGAGCAGCGCTTCATAGGCAAAGTGCCTGTAAGTGGGATCGGCAGGCCAGGGAGGCATTTCCTTGTTTGTAACCTTAATTTTAATATTCCACGAAGCCATGACAGCATGTGAGTAACTCATCAAAGGGAACGGGCCTATTCCACCGTTATGATGGCATGAGGAGCAGTTCTTATATATGATGGGAGCGATAACCGTACTCCAGTCGGGAGTTTGAGCACTAACCTGCAGGTATCCCGCAAAAAGAAAAAGCAAAATACAAAATGATACTCGCTTTAGCATTGCCACGATCTATTTGAACACGAAATTAAACAATATTTATTTAGAATTCTGCAAGACAGTTAAAGATTACTCCACTCCTATTTCATCAACAAACAACCATACGGGGTTACCGGCTCCGGCAAAACCTTCGGGAATAATGCCGGCATTTTCGGCAATTACTTTTATGAAACGGGTTTTAATTACCCCGGTGCGTATAACGAGTTTTCTTTTCATTTGAATTATTTCTCAGCAAGCAATGTTTTTTTAATAGCCTGCAACTCCCTGATTTTTTCTTTACTCACTTTAGGGTACTCCAATCCCATGCTATCTAAAGCATTGATTATTGCAGATGCAATTACAATGCGTGCATACGCTTTGCTATCTGCAGGCACTACATACCAGGGAGATTTTTCGGTTGAAGTGTTTTTAATCATGTCTTCATAAGCAGCCATATACTCTTTCCAGTAACCGCGCTCACGCGCATCGGCAGCGCTGAATTTCCAGTTCTTATCCGGGTTATCAACACGTTCGATGAAGCGTTTTCTCTGCTCATCTTTTGAAACGTGCAGAAAAAATTTGATAACGATGGTCCCGTTTCGATACAGGTATTTTTCAAAATTACGGATGTCTTTAAACCGTTCTTCCCAGATATTTTTAGTCACTAATTTTTCAGGCAGCTTTTGTCCTTTTAAAATTTGTTTATGCACACGCACCACCAAAACTTCTTCGTAATACGAACGGTTAAAAATTCCGATGCGGCCACGCTCCGGCAAATGCTTTTGGCAGCGCCATAAAAAATCATGATCCATGTCTTCTGAACTCGGTGCTTTAAAAGACGATACCTGGCAACCCTGCGGATTAACACCTGACATCACATGCTTGATGGCGCCATCTTTTCCGGCTGCATCCATTGCCTGGAACACCAGCAGCAACGACCATTTATCCTGCGCATATAAAATGTCCTGCATGGCGGCCAATGCCCGGACACCCATCTGGAGGGTTTGCTTTACCAATGGCTTATTCTCAGAACTTAAGTTAGAACTTGCTTTCGTTCTATAATCTTTAAGACGAAACTTAGCTCCGTCACCCACGCAGTAGTTTTCTGAAAACTTCTCTGCACGCTTAACCAGTTTTTTCCTGCTGACAGTTTCCGGGGGGGGAAGATTTTCGCTTCGGGCATTTGTTAATTTACTCCCTGGCTTTGATTTCGACCTGCTTTGCTGAGGTAGTGCAGCCGATTTTTTCTTTTTTGATTTTGCCATTGCTAAATGTATTTATTAAAGGTGTATGAGAATTATTTTTAATTACAGTCAAAAATAGGAATTCATTTTTTATCCCGCATAGAAATTAATTTTATATTAGCATCAAAAATTGCCTCAAAATGAAAATAATAAAGCTTACCTTAATCACTGCCTGTATAGTCGCGCTGCAAACGAAATTGTATTCTCAAACATGGGATACGCTTGCCCCTGTTCCGGTGGGCCTTGCTTTCCCGGTTGTTGTCGCGCTGAATGGAGAAATACATGTGATGGGAGGAGGTGGCCCTGCAGGAGCCACCGGCTTGCATTTGCGTTATCAGCCATTAACTAATATATGGGATACGTTAGCACCCGTTCCATACCTCGCGCAACAACCGGCAGGCGCAGTGCTTAATGGTAAAATCCATTATTTCGGAGGTGGTTATCCTAATTCAGGCACCCCGCTTTCTTCTCATTATGTTTATGATCCTTTACCGAATTCATGGTCTGCCGCTGCTTCGCTTCCCATTCCGCGTGTAATTATGGAAGCCGCATCCGTTAACGGAAAATTATATGCGTTAGCCGGGCAGCCTGATAAAACAAGAGTGGATGAATATGACCCCTCCACTAATACCTGGACACCTAAAAATCCCTTGCCTGATATGGATTTCTGGTATTCGGCAATCGTGGTAAAAGCGAATGAAATGTTTCGTTTTGGCGGAGGAGGCTACTTATCGCCTGTAAAACATGTTGGCAAGTACGATCCGGCAACTGACTCATGGACTGGCCTTGCCATATTGCCTGTGGCTTTGCACGCACCTGCAGGGACTGCATTGGGCGGGTTAATTTACATAGGGGGAGGCTATAATGCCGGAACCACCGATGTTGTTCAAACATTTGATGAGGGTACCCTGGCTTTTAATCCGGTAAGCTCATTGCCTGTTCCCATTGCATACCATGAAATGGTAACAATAGATACCTGCATTTATTCAGTGGGTGGCGATAATCTTTCATCCAATCTTCTGTTCCGTTATTGCAACCCCGTGAATGTTTCGGTAAATGAGATTAATTTAAAAAATAATGTTGCTGTTTTTCCTAATCCTTTTTCTGATAAGACTCATCTTTACCTTGATGAGGAATCAATAAGAACCGGTGCGGAATTAATAATTTGCGACATTGCAGGAAATAAAGTAAGACAAATTACCGTAAAAAATTCAGTTACAGAAATAAGAAGAGATAACCTGGCCCCTGGAATTTACTTTTACAAAATAATGAGTAAGAATGCTAACCCGGTGAACGGTAAAATTATTGTACAATAATTTTTATCATTAAAGTATTTTTCCAACAGCAAATGTAATTTTAATTTCCCGTTTAAATATTTTCCACCCCGGTAAAGACCGGGATTTCGAAGCAACTGTTTTCACATTTGCTTCTCAACAAAATACATATCCACCTCTCCCTTATTTTTCGCCTGGATTTTTCCCCGGTGAATGCAATTGAATTTATTTTTTACCATCTGGTATGTGCTGCCGCTGATGTTTACTTTTCCCGCTTCGCCACTCGATTCCATCCGTGATGCGATGTTAACGGTATCGCCCCAAATGTCGTAAGCGAATTTTTTGACTCCAACAATTCCCGCTACAACAGGGCCGGTATGTATGCCTATGCGTATTTCAAAAGGCTCTTTGCCTTCATTTTTTCTTTGTTGCAAATGCTGCTGCATGAACTGCTGAATTTCTATTGCGGCATTTACAACATCAATCGAGTTGGTTTTATTGGCAACGGGTAATCCTCCCGCACACATATAGCTGTCACCAATGGTTTTTATTTTTTCGATGTTATGTTTGCTGATGATGTTATCGAATGCTTTAAAGCAGGTATGAATTTCGGCAACTAATTCAGCGGGAGAAAGTTTTTCCGAAATCTGTGTAAAGCCTTTAAAGTCGGTGAACATGACGGTTACATCATCAAACTGTTTGGCATCAGCGCTTCCTTTTGCCTTTAATTCTTCCGCGACTTCTTCCGGAAGAATGTTCAGCAACAATTCATCGCTGCGCTTTTTTTCGTTTTCAATTATTTTCTTTTGTCGTTGTGTAATGCGCCAACGGTTAAACATAAAACCGGAGAACACCAGCACGAGAACCAGGCCGCTTGTATAAAATATTTTTTCCCTGTTACGCATTTTTTTTTCTTCTGCCAGCTTAACATCGGTGAGGCGTTTTACATACGTAATCGAATCCTCACGCTTTCCATATTCATAATCCATTTGTTTACGTGCCGCCTGGTTCATTTTCTCCATATCGTAAACACTGTCGCGAACCGCGATATATTCTTTATAGGCACTGAAAGCGTCCTTCGTATTGCCCGATAATTTATATGCCTCTGAAAGAACTTCGCCAAAAGCAAGGTAATATTCTGTTTGTTTTAATTCACGCGCATTTGAAATTGTTGTCTTCAAAAATTGCAACGCCTTGTTCAGGTTAGCAATTTTGCCGGCTGGAATCAGGCTGTCGGGTTTAATTTTACCGGGTTCATTCCGGGCAATGTCGAGATACGTTTCGCCAATATTTCCCATGTTCCGGGTTACACCGTTCTTATTTCCCAAAGCGGTTTCTTTCCGTAATGCATCAAAATAATAAACCATGGCTTTTGAAAAATCTCCTTCGATGGCATAAAAATTTGCAATGTTGCCGGTTACTCTTACAGTTCCTTCCGGATTTTTCAGCTTCTTATAAAGATTTAGTGCTTTAAAATTGTACTCCACTACTTTTTCTTTGTTCTTCATGCTGTAATACACATTGGCAATATTGCCATACATGACTGCCATTCCGATGCTGTCGTGCAGTTCCTCAAACATGTCAAGTGCTTTCAATTCATACTCCAGTGCTTTGGGTTGGTTCTTTGAATTACGAAGCACAATTCCTATGTTCCTCAGTAATCCCGCCTGTTTAGGGCGATCGTTTAACTGTTCATATAATTCCAACGCCTTATATTCGTGATTCAGCGCATTGGCATAATCGGATTTGTTTGCATAATTTGCACCGATGGAGGAATGTGCTCCCGCAATTCCAATTGTCCATGAGAGCTTTTCAGCTAATTCAAGCGACTGCTTTCCGTATTTTAAACCCTCGTCAGGATTTATATAGGGATAGTTATATGACAATTCATTAAGCAGCTTAACTTTGTTCGTATCTTCTGCTGCCGCAGGTAATTCCAAAAGCAGAGAATCTAAGAGTGATTGTGCGTGTATTTGTGCTACGCAAAAATGTTGGAGCAAACTCTGCATTACGATAAATAAAATAATTTTTCTCATAAATATATTTTAAGCGTGTTCAACAAAATACATATCTATATACCTCATATTTTTTGCTTGTATTTTTCCTCTTTGCCACCCAACAGGAGTTAGATTGCGCAGCACTGCCGGTTTAGAATACCCTCCCGATTCCCTGGAATCGCAGGGCCACTGAAAGTATTTTTCCAACAACAAATGTAATTTTAATTTTCCGCTCAGGCTTTTGAGCATGACTGGAGAGTGGAAAAAGTTTCGCTACCTGCCGGGTGAAATAAAAGTTCTTCTGAAACGGGAGGTAGCTCCGGGGGAGAAAAAACTATCCGTTAATATTTATTTACTTTTGTGACTAACCTGTAAGATGGGCTTTAAATGTTCCTGTTATGGCTGCTTACGAAATTGAAATTATTCTAAACCGGCAGCTGGCTGATTGCCTTTCAATCCCGGTTTTTATCACTGATACAGCAGGTAATCTTATTTTTTACAACGAACCAGCCGAAGCCATTTTAGGAAAACGATTTGAAGATACGGGTGAGATGCCAGTTGAAATGTGGTCAACTGTTTTTAAGCCGGTGGATGAAAAGGGAGTGCCTATTCCGCCTGAAGAGCTTCCGCTTGTGAAAACGCTTAAGGAGGCTTATCCTTATCACAAAGATTTCCATATTGAAAGCCTGCAGGGAAAAAGTCAAAAAATTTCGGTAACGTCATATCCTATCATTGGCCGTGCAGGAAAATTTTTAGGAGCCGTTGCCATTTTCTGGAAATCTAAAGATGAAAATTAAGCTGTGGGGCGTGCGCGGTTCCATTCCCGTTACCGATCCTGCGATGATGCATTACGGGGGCAACACTTCCTGCCTTGACATTTGGGAAGATGGCTGGCAGCTGGTGCTCGATGGCGGATCAGGAATTCAAAAATTTAGCGCAGGCAATACCCTGGAGAATAAAAGAATTGATGTGCTGCTTTCGCACCTGCACCTCGATCATATACAGGGGCTGGGTTTTTTCAGGTATTTTTTTGATCCTTCAATGGAAATACATATTTGGGGACCGGCAAGCAGCGCGCAAACTTTACATTCGCGGCTCAGCCGTTATCTTTCTCCGCCATTATTCCCGGTGCTCATACGCGATTTGCCATGCAAGCTCGTTTTGCATGAAATTGAAAACAGCACTTTCGGGATAGGCCCTTTTACCATACAGTCGGGTTATGTAATTCACCCGGGTCCTACAGTGGGGTACCGCATAAAAGGCAAAAACGCGGTGATGACTTATATGCCCGACCATGAGCCCGCGCTTGGAATGAGCGGCATCATACAGGACAGCAAATGGCTCTCAGGAGTTGATCTTGCTGCCGGAACTGATCTGCTGTTTCATGATGCACAATACACGGCACAGGAGTACCCGTCCAAGTTGGGCTGGGGACATTCTTCAATTGAAGATGCCGGGCTATTTGCTTCCATTTCCGGAGTAAAGCATGTGCTGTTCGCGCACCATGACCCTTCGCGCACTGATGCGCAGCTCAACGAAATTTTTTCATCATTTCAGCAAAAAAGCAACTACCGGTTTAAATGTGAATTGGCAAAAGAGGGGACTGAGATAGTTTTAGATTAAACCTGTGTCTTTGTACTTTCAGTGCCTCCCGCTTTTTCACGGGGACTCTGAAAATACTCAAAAAATTAATTACTTCGCCTGGCAGGATGATTTAAAAAAAAGAAGTCCTTCCCTCCCGGAAAGAACTCTTTTAATAATTGATAGACTTTTTATTTTGTTACAATTAACTTTTCAGTTTTCAAAAATTCTCCTGTTTGCATTTTCAAAAAATAAATTCCTGCATTTATTTTTTCTGCATTGAATTCAATTTGATGTTCACCTTCTTCAAAAGTTTTATGAGCAAGAGTTTTTATTAATCTTCCGTTCAAATCAAAAATCATTAGAGAAACATTTTGTGACTCGTAAAGTGTAAAGGAAACAGTTGTTGAACTGGAAAATGGGTTCGGAAAAACTGTAAGTACAACGTTTTCATCTGTCAAATTTATTTCTTCGACATTACTTTCTCCACCTGAACGATAATTTGGAACACATGCTCCGAGATAATCTCCATGAAGCAAATGCTTTAGAATTTTATTATTCGCAACACAAATCGTATGACCATGGTGACACATATAGGTGTGATTGTTTCCGCATGAATAGCCAAGGGCGGGACCTTCATAGTTAAAAACTCCATCACTGGTTCCGGTATTAAAGCCGCCACAAAATCCTTTAATCGGGCTAACCATGTCAATAGCAAGATGGTCAACAGCAGTGTCAATAGTTATCCATGTGTTTCCATCATCAACACTGTAAGATGATCCGAGCCCGTGCAGTCCGCCTGTGAAAAAATCAACATCAGAGGTATCGCCTCCGGTGCTAATATACGTTGAAGCAGTGCCGGGAACATAAGCAAGGTCAAAGGTGAAAAATGTTCCTGTAAGATTAACTTCTATCCAGGTAACACCACCATCTGTGGTTCTGTAAAGTTCACCTTCAATTCCCCATAAGCCATGCATTGCATCCCGCATTTTTAAATTGCTGGTTACAGCTTCAGACCGATCAGTAGGATTAGATACCCAATGCAACCCTTTATCAACAGATTTCCAAACGTGAGCTGTTGTACTTACTGTCCAAATGGTATTGCCTGCTGCTTCCATTGAAAACGGATAAAATGCCTCAGCAGGATCCTGAACAGGAATGTTTGCAGCCGGTACTTGCATCCAATTAGTGCCGCCATCATTGGTTATAAAAATTGCATGGAAACCATCATTGGTCGAAAGATTCGTATCACCAAGCACTACTCCGTCATTTGCATTAAAAAAATAAATATTTTCATAGAACATAGGAAATGGCGCCACATTAAGCTGAGTCCATGTGACTCCACCGTTAGTAGTTTTCAAAACTTTGCCTGAAAAATTAATGTCGGAAGAAACCACGTACGCGGTGGAAGCACTCAATGGCGCAAGACCAACAATAAATTGATCAGGCTGGGAACTGATGTTTCCCGCAATCCAGTGTTTGCCGCCATCAATTGTGCGTGTAAAATTTGTGAGTGGATTTACAAAAGCATTATTGCGCTCATAAGCAAATCCCCAGGCTACCTGACTGTTGACAGCAATCATTTCATTTATGCCGAGCTGCGGGGATGAAGGCATGCCGGCAGCTTTGCTTACCCATTGTGCGCTTGTAAGGGTAATTGAAAACATCATGATGATGAAAGTAGTTACTTTTTTTGTCAATTGTTTTTTCATTTTATTTTTGTTTTTAACTGTTAGAATTAAAATTTGATTTGTTGATTTATTAATAGGGAAAGAGGAGTAATGAGAATTCATTTTCACTCTACCCCCGATTCAGTTCTTCCTATTTCTTTGTTACAATTATTTTTTCCATCTTCATAAATTCCTCTGTTTGTATTTTCAAAAGGTAAATTCCTGCATTCACATCCATAGCATTCCACACCAATTCAATTTCTCCTGCTTCAAATATTTTATCAGCAAGAGTTGTTATTAATCTTCGATTCACATCAAAAATTTTGAGAGAAACTTTTTGTGATTGGGAAAGAGAAAGGGAAATGGTTGTGGAGTTGGTAAGTGGATTGGGAGAAATGAGTAATGGAGGGGCATTCGAAAACTCATCAACTACCTGATTTCGATTTCCCGGAGGGTTTACCGGCAAACAGGGTACTGAAACAATTATTCCTGCTGATGTAATACTGCCGCAACTGTTGGATACTTTACATGTATAGGTTGCGGCTGTTTTTGCAACGTATGTTTGTGATGTTGCTCCTGAAATATTCACTCCTCCGTTCTTTTTCCATACATATTGATACCCTGTTCCGTTTGCGGTAAGAGTCACACTATCTCCTGCACAAAAAGATAAGGGTCCGTTTGCGCTTAGTGTTACGGTTGGAGTTGTTGTGCAGAAAGTTTCACCAGCTCGGATGGGCAGGTTGTAAATGCTATTGTATGCGTAACTTCTTACCGTGAAACTCACTGCATATGGCGCAATGTATAGGTACGCCCATCCATAATATTTTTGCGAATTCACATTTATTCGCAACGGAAGATATGCGTTTCCTACAAGCCAGTTACCAATATGACCACAGAATATATGATAGCCTGTGCCACCCCAAGTAAAACATCCACAGGGCCCATCGAAAAGGATTTGATTCGCATTATTTTTCCAGTTAAAGAAATTCCCGCCAATAGGCGTATTGAAAGAAACAGCACCGGGGTAGCTTGAATTATTACCCACTTCATTGGCTCCAAGTGGAGTAATTCTGATGTAGCGACTCGTGACAGGACCACAATTAGATCCCGATGTTGAAGTAGTATAGGTAATATTAAAATCGGTGATTCCATCATTATTCAAGTCCAGATGATAAACTCCACCATTTGTTGATACCGTCACATCCGGGTTCACATCCGTATAAACAATTTGCGCATTTGTTTTTTGAAGACAGAAGGCAGAAGTCAGAAGACAGAGAAAGATTGATTTTAGCTGTTGTGTTTTCATTTCCTTAAAGCTTTAGAATTATTATTTTATTACTGAAAATATTTTCGTTCCAAAATTTTCTCCACTGCTCCATCTCGCCACATACATTCCTGCCGAAAATTTGTTTATATCAATTGTTTTTTCTTCCGTCCCGATTTTTATCGGGACAGAAAAAACAATCTGTCCAAAAAGATTTACAATCTTTATTTCTCCCGCTTTATCCGATGGAAATTTTATGGTAACAGAATTTGTTCCAGGATTAGGATAAACTGAAAGACTATTTGCCTGAAAATTATTATGAATAATTCCGGTTGTAGTTGTACCTGTATCTCCGGCAAGAATAAATTGATTTGGCACGCTGTTGTAAGCATAATCTTTAAGGGCGAATGAAATTGCGGTAGAAGGAACGCTCATTCTTAACCAACCGAAATAAGTATTTCCGCTAAATATTAATTTAAGACCGAGATAGCCATCGGTTGACCCAAGCCAGTAACCAGAAGTGGAATTTACCCAATGGTATCCTCCAGCACCCCCAAAACAAGAAAACGTTGATGTTCGAATAATTTGATTTGAATCATTTTTCCATGTAAGTGTTGAACTGTCAATAACAGTATTGAGCAGAAGTTTTCTCGAATAATTAACTGCTGAATAAATAGTATCAAGCACCTGATTGCTGCCAAGTGGTGTCACCCTGACTGCATTATTAGTGCGGGTGCCTCCTGGGCAAAAAAGACCTATGGCAAGACTTGATGTATGTTTAATAACAAAATCATTGATGCCATCATTATTCAAATCAAGATTGTAGGCTCCTGTTGAAGTTAAATCAGGATTCACATCCGTATAAACAATTTGTGCATTTGAAGAAATGCAGAACCCGCCTGCCAACACAAGTGCCATAATAAATTGGCGGGCAGGTGCAAAATGCAGAATGCAGAATAAAAAGATTGATTTAAGTATTTGTGTTTTCATTTTACTTAAGTTTTAGGATGTTTATTTTATTACTGAAAATATTTTCGCTTCAAAATTTTTTCCATTGTTCCATCTCACCACATACATGCCTGATAAAAAATTGATTACATCAATTGTTTTTTCTTCTGAATTTATTTTTTCAGTAAAAACAATCTGCCCGAAAAGATTTACAATCTGTATTTCTCCCGCTTCATCTGAAGGGAATTTTATGGTAACAGAATTGGTTGCAGGATTTGGATAAACGGAAAGCTGTTCTGGTTCATTCGAAACAATTTCATTTACTCCTGTTATGGTTGTTTGTCCGGCAAGTATGGGTTGATTCGGGATGGAGTTGTAAGCATAATCTCTTATTGTAAATTTTGCTGAATTAATTTGAATACTTAAACGAGCCCACCCAAAGTGTATACTACCCGCAATTTCAAATTTCAGACCTAAATATGGGCCCGTAGGTGTGTGCCAGTTTCCTGAGTAGCATGCAGCGCAAACCTGAATTCCACCATTTTGGTTAACGCAACATGGGCGCTGGTACACCAAAATCTGCTGGCTTGCATTGTTCCAGTTTAGTGAATTTTCAATTACTGTATTGACCGACAAATCAGAAGGGTAACCGCCAGAAATGACAATTCCATTCGTCAATTGTAAAGGAGATACTCTAGCATAATTTTTACCACTATAAAAACCAAAACAGAAACAACCGGCAGGCACTGATGTATATCCCAAAACAAAATCTTTTATTGCGTCATTGTTCAGGTCTAAATCATAAGATTCATTATTTGTGTTGATAAGTGTGTCCGGGATTATATTCGTATAAACAATCTGCGCACTTACTTTTTGAAGATAGAAAATAGAAGATAGAAGATAGAAGAAGATTGATTTGAGTAGTTGTGTTTTCATTTTATTTAAGTTTTAGAATTGTTATTTTATTACTGAAAATATTTTCGTTTGATTATTTTCTCCGCTGCTCCATCTTACCACATACATTCCTTCTGAAAATTTGCTTACATCAATTGTTATTTCTCCGGCTTCTAAACCTCCGAAGTTTTGTTTATAAACAACCTCCCCGAAAAGATTTACAATTGAAATTTCTCCCGCTTTATCAGAAGAAAATTTTATGGTAACAGAGTTTGTTGCAGGATTTGGAGATACTGAAAAATACCTGTGTTGAATATTATTATGAGTAATTCCTGTTGAAACTGTGCCTGTATCTCCGGCAAGGATGGGTTGATCAGGGACGGAGTTGTATGCGTAATCCCTTATTGTTATTGATGAAGAATTATTTTGAGTATTTATATATACGTTTAATCTGACCCATCCGTAATAAGTCAGGTTATTTACTTGTAACCGTACTCCTGCGTAACCATCGGTACTGGTGGCCCAATTTCCAGTAAAAATAGTTGAGCAGGGCGGGGAAGAAAAAGTGCGGCTTCTTAAAATCAGGATACCTGCACTATTCCAAACATTTGAGGAATCAATAGTAACATTCAAGCTGAGTTTTTGGACAGAAGAGTTGATTGTACTTATTGCAGTGGAATCAAGACTATTCATTTTTGCGTACAAATTATATCTTGCTGGTCCAGTAGGGAAATTGGAACAGGGAAGATTTACTGCCTTTTGAGTTTGAAACCAAAAATCCATAATGCTGTCATTATTAATATCAACGTTGTAAGATTGAGTTTGCGAAGGGTTAATACTTGTAATAGTTACATCAGGAATGTTCGTATAAACAATCTGGGCATTTGAAGAAATGCTGAATGAAAGATGCAGAATGCAGAATAAAAAGATTGATTTAAGTACTTGTGTTTTCATTTTTTTTGAGTTTAAATTTTTCGCTGCAAAGGTTCACCTAAAAACAAAGCCCGTCAATAACCTAAACAGGTTGAATAACTGATTGAGGAACTATTAAAACAACCTGTTCAGGGGGTATGAGAATACAAAAGGAGGTGTTTCCTTTGCGGCTTCACTATTAACTTACACCTTTGTATGAAATCCTGAAGCCGATGCGAAAAATAATTCTAATGCTCGCTCTTATTGCCGCGGCAAATTTTCAAATATGCCTTGCGCAGAATCAACACGAGGTTGATTCGCTGCTGCAGGTTTTAAAAACTGCAAAGGAGGACACCAGTAAAGTAAAACTGCTGAACTGGTTAAGCGAGCTGTCTTGTTCCAATAACCCTCCACTGGGTTTAAAGTATGCTACCGAAGCATTGAACCTGGCTTTAAAAATTAAATGGATAAAGGGAGAAGCAGCATCCAATTATCGTTTAGGAATTTGTCAGATTGAAATACCTAAACGACTTGAGTATTTTTTGAAAGCATTAGAGATTATTGAACAGCATCCGGAAATTAAATACACTTACGAAGACCCTTTTAGAAAAGGGGACCCTTATCAAGCTGTTGGCAGCATTTATAAACGTATGGGCGATAATGACAAGGCATTAAAATATTTTTTAATGGCGAGACAGTCCTATCTTGAATTTGATAAAAACTGTACACGCGCTTTAGCAAGCATTTCAGATGTGTACTATGATCAAAAAAATTATCCGGAGGCATTAAAATATGTAACTCAGAGTTCACTGGGCTATCCCAATGGTAATTGTATGAACATGATTCGCGTTGGCAAGATTTACATGATGCAGCAGAAATATGCGGAGGCAGATTCATTCGTTACTATGGCAATTAAATTAGCGAGAGAGAGAAATGACCAACGGAATCTGGCAATCGGGTTACATATACTTGCCAAAATATATTTATTGGAAGTCAACGACCATTATCCGATTAAGGAAAATCCAAAAGCTCATTTAAAGAAAGCAGTTGTTCTTGCCCGGGAATCGGAAAGTATTTTTAAGAGCATACCTGTTTATGATTTTATAGTAACATACCATGTTCTGATTGATCTTTCTTTGGCTTTGCATGATTACAAAGCGGCTGTCAAGTATTATGAATTATTATTTATCTCAAAAGATAAAGTATATAATGAAACATCAAGCCAGCAATGGGCGGCAATGCAAATTAAATTCGATACTGAAAAAAAAGATAACGAAATTACATTGCTTAATAAAGACAAGGAAATCCAAAACATAGAAATCAAAAAACAAAAACTGCTGAAAAACTTTTTAACTGGTGGACTGGCATTGCTCGCACTGCTTGCTGTTTTCGTTTTAAATAATTTTCTGACGCGTAACAAGCTGCGTCTGCAAAACATCCGCAACCGCATTGCCGATGACCTGCATGATGACATCGGCAGCACGCTCAACAGCATTTCGGTTTACAGCGAAGTGGCAAAACAAAAATCACTCACGGTA
>JBIOHJ010000062.1:0-18746 GCA_044448905.1 Bacteroidia bacterium
ATCTATTTCCGTTCATAACCTCCCCGCCATTTTACTTTCACCTGGCAGGAAATAGAAAAATAAAAAAAAGTTTTGTTTGTTTAACACTACTCCCGGTTAAAATAATCTTTTAAACAATTTATTTACTTTAGTGGCATGCCATACATCTCATTAGAAGAACATTTACCGGGTGTTACCGGCTTGCTGGAATACAGCAGTGAAACCGGGAGCGTATTACGTGAGCTTACACAGTTATTATTACGTGGCCCATCTACGTTAAACGAAGCCGAAAGAGAGCTGATTGCTACAATTGTTTCGCACCGTAATAAATGCACATACTGTGTAACTTCTCACACAGCAGCTGCTGATGCTTTTCTAGGCGAGCATGAAACATCAGAAAAAGTGAAACAGGATATTCAATCGGCACCCGTAAGTGAAAAGATGAAAGCATTGCTTACGATTGCATCGCAGGTGCAGGAAAGCGGGAAAAGTGTAAAGCCGGAAACCATAGAAAAAGCAAAACAGGAAGGCGCAACCGAGCTTGAAATTCACGATACTGTTTTAATTGCCGCTTTATTCTGTTTGTATAATCGTTATGTGGATGGGCTGGCAACTGTTGCTCCTGTGGATTCGGAATATTACCGTCAAATGGCAGAGCGTTTAAAAAACAGCGGCTACAACCGCCCGCCACAGGGATATGATCATTTAAAAAAATAATACTCTCTACATAGTACATTCGGCTCTCTGAAAAATCCTAAGCACTAAATCCGAAATACTAAACAAATTCAAATACCCAAAATACCAAAATTCTAAATCGTTTCGAACATTAAACTATTAGAATTTTGATATTGTTTCGGATTTCGAAATTCGGATTTATTTCTAATAGCTGCTGATAAAATAGTTTATGGAAAATATTCTGGTTGCAGCAAAAGAAAAACAAAACGCAGGGTACCTGTATTTTTTATTTGCAGTTTGTTTTGCAGGAGGAATGTTTGGCGGAATTTCTTCCACGCTCATGTCTTCTTATTTGCCCGTTGCGGTAAAAGATTTAATAGGGGACACGACACAGGAAAGGACAGAACAGATAAGCGCGGTAATCAATTCGGTATTTTTATTCGGGATGATGTTTGGCGGAATACTGCTCGGATTTTTTGGAGACCGTTTCGGAAGAAAAGCCTCTGTTCAGTTATCTGTCATCTTCATCGGGTTATTCACATTACTCACAGCATTTGTATCTGACTGGCTATTGGTAGTAGTATGCCGTTTCTTTTCGGGATTCGGAACGGGAGGTGTGTTGGTAACAACAACTATTCTCATTGCTGAAGGATGGACAGAGAAGAACAGGAATGTAGCGCTCGGTATTTTATCCATCTCTTTCCCCGTTGGAATCTTTTCTGCAGGAATTATTACGTACAATATCTCCGACTGGCGGACCGGATTTTTAATCGGAATTATTCCATTACTTATTGTTGTAATCGCACAATTCACCATCAACGAATCGGAAAAATGGAAACAAAACCGCAACGCACAAAAGAACAACGTAGAAAAAAGAAATTCAATATTTCATTCGTCAACCGCTTACGATTTGCTGGTGGGTTGTTTAATTTACGGGACCATGCTCATCGGGTTGTGGGCAGTGCTTGCATGGCTGCCTACATGGGTGCAATCAATTATTCAGAATTCTGACGGGCAAAAAGAAAGAGGCATCAGCATGATGCTGTTTGCCTTTGGCGGATTAACAGGAGGATTTATTTCGGGATGGGTAAGCAAATTGCTGGGGATAAAAAAAACAATGTACCTGTGTTTTGCAGCAACGTTTATATTAAGCTTCATTTTATTTAAGTTCAACACAACACTTACCATTTTCAGTTATTTCGAAATGGGATTGATCGCATTGTTCTTTGGAATCAGCCAGGGCGCATTAAACTTTTATATTCCAGAATTATTTCCAACGTCTGTCCGTTCATCTGCAACCGGGTTTTGTTTTAACATTGGGAGAACGTTTACTGCATCGGTTGTGTTTTTTGTAGGATGGCTCGTGCGGGCTTTAGGCGGGTACGGAAATGCGTTATTTATTTTCTCCTTCATATTTTTAATCGGGTTTATAGTAACAATGTTTGCAAAAGAAAAAGATTTGATACAATCATAAATTAAAAATCATGGCCTACATTAACGTTCCTGATGGATTATACGGCATTCGCGGGCTGATGGCTTTTCGTCCGGAAACCGCGAAATACATTAATGAGCTTGCTGAAATATTATTACGCAGCGATAACAACTCGCTTACACGTGGCGAAAGGGAATTAATCGGGACGTATGTATCCTACCTGAACGATTGTTTCTTTTGTCAGAACGCTCACGGTGCTTTAGCGCAGCATTATTTACAGTGCGACATGAAATTTATTGATGACATTAAAGCACACTATGATAAGATGCCGTTAAGCGATAAATTAAAATCTTTATTAAGTATTGCTGAAAGCGTAAACAAAGGCGGAAAATCTGTAACGCCTGAACAGATTGAAAAAGCAAAAAAATACGGAGCCACTGATAAAGAAATTCACGATACGGTTTTAATTGCCGCTTTTTTCTGTTTATGCAACAGGTATGTTGATGGCTTAGGCACAACTGCCAATCCCGACAGGCAGTACTATATCAATCGCGGTAAAATGCGTGCCGAAGAAGGATACATTGGTTTTGATTTGTATAAATAAAAATATCGTTGTGAGTATTTCCCTTCGACATTTAATCATTAGCTTTGTTCGTCTAAATTAATCCAAACAAAAAATGTCATGAAAAAAATTTACACGTTTCTTGTTTTCGTTTTGTGTCTTCAATTTTCTTTAAATGCGCAAACCACCGTTCTGTTAACTATGGATTCGAATGGCGAAGATGCATACATTGATAATTACAACACATCAGGAAATTATCCTGATGAAACCGATTTTTGCTCAGGTGCATGGACAATCAATGGAACGCCCGTGGTGTGGCGCAACTTTATGAATTTTGATCTTACTCAAATTCCTGCCAATGCAACCATTGTTGACGCGCGGCTTTCATTATATTATGCTCCGATAAATTATTTTGATTCTATTAACGGGCATCAATCCTTAACCAATTCTGATCAAAGTGTACTGCAGCGAATTACTTCACCATGGAGTGAGCACTCCATCAATTGGAATAACCAGCCTTCAACAACAACACAAAACGAAGTGACTTTTCCACAGAGCCTGAACGGGTTCCAGGATTATACAAACATGGATGTAACAGCGTTGGTCCAGGATATGATTAGCAACAAGCCGGCTGCGTATGGATTTGCATTGCATCTTTCTTCAGAAATACAATATGCGCGGCTCATTTTTGCATCGGGAGATTATGCTGATCCGCAAAGGCATCCTGCTTTACAAATCACTTATACTTATCCGAATCCATGCGTCAATCTTCAGCTGGCTTCACCCGATGAAGATGCCATGATTGATAGCTACGGCCCGAATAATAATTATCCGGGTGAAATTGAATATTGTGCAGGCTCGTGGACAATAAACGGCACTCCTGTTACCTGGAGGTGCTTATTCAAGTTTGATTTGTCAGCTATTCCTGCAAACTCCTCAATTCAAAGCGCTAATCTTTCTTTATACTTTGCACCAAACAATGCTTTTTTAGATCAGCAGAATTCACTGACAAGTTCCAACCAAAGCAAGATTCAAAGAATCACTTCGGCATGGTCTGAAAGTTCTGTAACATGGAATTCGCAACCTTCAGCAACCACACAAAATGAAGCCATACTTGCGCAAAGTGTAATGGCTACCCAGGATTATACGTACACTGATGTGACGGGAATGGTGCAGGATATGTTTGGGAGCAGTAATTATGGTTTTTTAATTAAGCAGGATGTTGAACTATATTATGGCAGGATGATATTTGGCTCAGGCGATAATCCAAATCAATACTGGCAACCGCGCCTGGATATTTGTTATATAGCGCCAACAGGAATTACATCTCTTGCAAATTCTCAAAATATTGTTCAGGTCAGCCCGAATCCTTCCGATGGAATTTTTATAATTAACATGATTGAAAATTCTTTTAACAGAATTTCTGCTTATGATGAAACCGGGAGAATTGTACTTGATGAATTTCTTACTACGGGAATGAAATACAAAGCAATTAATCTATCAGGATTTGCTGCGGGTATTTATACGCTTAAGTTAACCGGTGAAAAAGATTCTTTTATTGAAAAGATAGTGAAAAATTAATTCATAAATCCTTTTTATTTCCTTTCGTGGTTTACTTTTTAAGTGGCTTGAAGCCATTAAAAACATATTAAAAATTTTAGTATTTACTTTTCTACAGGAAGTAGTTTTACGGTAACAAACCAGGCATCTTTATCTTGAAAAATAATTTTATCACGGATAACTTTTACAGGTATAAGCTCTCCATTCTTTTTTTTATGCGTCCAGTTACCGTAATATACTCTTAAATTATTCAGCATAATATTCTCCGCGCGAACTTTATCATGGTTTTCTTTCAAGTGTAAATCCATAACGGTAAGAGAAAGAAATTCGTCAGGTGAATATCCATACATTTCGCAGGCTGCTTTATTTACTTCAATAAATGCAAAGGTTTCCGCATCGAAAATATAAGCAGGTGAGCTATTCTTATGAAGTAATTTTTTATAATCTTTAGCTTTTACTGGAATATTTTTCATAAAAATTTGACCGTTTGAAAAATTTCACTCATTTATTATTCAAATATGTAAAGAGGAAACAAAAAATTTATGCCAAAAGTAAATTCTGACACAAATTTTACAATGCGGGAATGAATTACATCCGGGATAAACTGTGGGTTATTAATAAAGGAAAAACATTTTTACGAAAAAATTTATTGCACCCTCAGCACATCGAATTCCCCTGAAATATTAACATTAGAAGAAGTGCTTCCATTAATATAGGTACTAAACACTCCATAATAATTTCCTTTCACCCTGCCGCCTTCTAAGTCAACCTGTGTAAGCGTTATAACATGAGAAGTTGAAAGCATACTATAAGAATTTAATGGATCTGACATTACAATGTGAATAGTCTCTGCTCCGGCAAAAGTACCCGGAACCGTATCGGTTATATATATTGAATAGGATGAAATTGTGAATTGAGGAAGTGCAACTCCGGTTATGTAAATTCCGGTTGCAATTGAACCGAGTGAATCAATTATTTGAGCTGACGCAACTGAAGTATTTATATTGTAAGCTTGATTTGGAACATTACCTCCGGTAACAGTGAAGCTATTGGGAAAGGAGTTTACAGCAGCACACAATAAAATATCTCCAACATTAAAATTCGTTTGCGGTAGAACCGGAGAAATATTCTGAGTTGCGTTGTGAGAAGAATTGCTTGCGGTTATAGTTAATGGGGTATTTGGAAGGACAGGTAAAGCAAAATTTCCATTTTGCGTATATTGAAACATATAGATATTGCCGCCTGAAATTGAAACCATTCCTGGTGTATTTTCGCCTGAACAAGTTTTAATGGTGCCACTAACACGTGTTGGGCAGGGGATAACCAAATCAGGGACTATAAAAATTTGTCCCGGAGAAAGTACAGGGATTGTTTCAATCTGGCTGTCCTGAGTAAGCCATCCTGGATTATTAATTGCTAAAACCTGGATCGTAAAAGAATAACCCGATGGAATCCAATTCGTGTATTCTCCATTTTGATTCGTTATTGTATTCCCATTGCCATCAATAGTAACCACGACATTTGGTACCGGGAAATTTGCACAATCAACCACTTTTCCTTTTACTGTTGATCGGGGTCCCTGGTAATCACAATTCCACCAGCTAAAATGGGTAACTGTCCCCACATAATTATTTCCAATTTTAGTTGCAACGCCTTCCTCTTTCCATTGTGAAGTAGCTTCATCAAAATACCAAAGCGGTATTGCTGTTGGTGCAGAAGATTGCTGAGAAACGGCAATAGACATGGTTAGTGTTGCAGTAGTTCCCGCTGCTAACTGTAATGTTTCACCGCTGCTTCCTTTTAATTCAACACCGAGCATACCGTAGGTATAAAGAGAAACATCTTCATCATTCAAATCTTTTCCTGCCAGGTCACCACCGGGAATCATAAAGCCGAAGTTGGCTGCATCAGGCGAAAGATGTTTTACTGTTAAGTTTACTGTTCCGTTATATGTACTTCCGGTTGAAGTAACAAATGAATTAGGCGCAAACAGAATGGAAGAATTATCAGCAAGCATTACCGTTCCTCCGGCTGTTGCAGATAGTGTATGCGTTTGAGCATTGCTGATTAATACAATCCGCACATAATTAACTGTATTTTCCGAAGCAATAAAAGCATGCGAACGGTTAAAATAACCAGTTTTGTTAAATTGAATAATGCAGCGTTCTTTATTCACATACACATCCCTCAAAACAAATACACCATACTGGTTGGTTGTAGTTGTTTGAGATTGGGAAGTTACAGTTACTGCGTTTTGCGGAGCATTATTTTCATCCAATACAATTCCTGTTATTGTGGCGCGGATGGTTTTGCCGGGAGAACCGGTAAACATATTGTCTTCCTTTGAGCAACTGTTAATTAAAACGAACAAAGAAGAAATAAAGGCGAATAAAACACGTGATTTTTTCATATTTTTTTTATTTTTAAAAACCAAAGGTATTTGATAAAAAGATCAGTCCAATTATTATTTTTTTAAATTCTTACCCCTTCAACGTATTTCTTATAAGAATATTATGATTGTTTAAAAAATATTCAAGTAATTAATCGTACTAAAATTAAATATCATGTGATATTATTCTTACGCCTTCTGCAACAATATTGCACGAGTCAAAAAATGATTAAGGTTAAACACACATTAAAAAAATATGAGGTATTCTACACTTCCGCCAACCGCTTAAACTGAATTTCATAAAGCTGCTTGTACAATCCTCCTTTTCTTAAAAGTTGCTGGTGCGTTCCTTCTTCCATTATTTCTCCATGATCAAGGACAATAATCTTATCTGCCGTCTGTACAGTTGATAAGCGGTGTGCAATAACAAACGAAGTGCGGTTTTCCGTTAAAACATTTGTTGCCTTTACTATTAATTCTTCCGATTCTGAATCAATGGAAGAAGTAGCCTCGTCCAAAACTAAAATTTTAGGGTTGTAAACATAAGCCCTGATAAATGAAATCAGCTGCCGCTGCCCCATGCTCAGCATGCTCCCACGCTCCTGCACATTAAAATCATAACCGCCCGGTAGGTTTTCAATAAACTTATCGGCACCAACTTTTTTTGCACCCTCTTTAATCCGCTGAATTGAAATTTGCGGGTTGTTCAGTGAAATATTATTTATAACCGTATCAGAAAATAAAAATACATCCTGCAAAACCAGCCCGATACATTTTCTTAATTCATACATCTCGTACTCACGGATGTCAATTCCGTCTAAAAAAATATTTCCTTTCGAAATTTCATAGAACCTGTTCAGCAAATTAATAATTGTGGTTTTTCCTGCACCCGTTGAACCTACAAAAGCAATAGTGCTTCCGGCAGTAACTTCAAAGCTTACATCCTTCAAAACCCAATCTTCGTTATTATATGCGAACCACACATTTTTAAAAGCAATATGGCCTTTCACATTGTCAGCGGTAATCTTCCCGGTATTCTCGACACCCGAAGGTTCATCCATAATTTTAAAAATCCGCTCCGAACTTACCATTCCCATCTGCAGCGTATTAAACTTATCAGCCAGCTCACGTATAGGGCGAAAAAGCATATTAATGTACATAATAAATGCAACCAGGTTTCCAAAGCTTGTTAATTCCTGTATCACACCATGCGCACCCCACCATACCAGCAGCCCAATAGAAAGTGCCGAAAGGATTTCAACCACCGGGAAAAAAATGCTGTAGTACCACACCGAGCGGATGTTTGCTTTCCGGTGTGCTTCATTTATTTTTTTAAACCTGCGCATCTCCTCCTCCTCTCGGTTAAACATTTGTACAATACGCATACCCGTAATATGCTCCTGCACAAACGTGTTGAGGTGGGCAACCTGTGTGCGCACTTCCTTAAAAGTTTCCTTTATTTTCTTCTGGAAAATGCGTGTTGCGATAATTAAAACCGGCACAGTGCTCAGGCTTATTAAAGCTAAACGCCAATCGGTAAAAAACATAACGGCAATTATTACAACCAGCATAATGATATCGCCAATAATCACAATCAGCCCTTCCGAAAAAATGTCGGCAATGGTTTCCATATCGCTCACTTCACGCGTAACCAGTGTGCCGATAGGAGTGTGATCAAAATATTTTAACCGGAAATTTAAAATGTGTGAATACAATTTTACCCGCATGTCCTTAACCACCTGTTGCCCCAGCAAATTAGTCATGTAATTATGAAAAAACTGGAGGATAGATTGCACCAGCAAAAGCAGTCCCATCAGCACCGTCATCCACACCAGCATGTTATAATTGGACGAAACAATGTATTTATCAAGCGTAACTTGCGTAAGCCACGGGCGTAGGGGAGATACCGCGGCTACCAGCAGCGTTAGCAAAACGGTAATGTAAAAGCCTTTCCGGTAGGGTTTAACGAAAACAAAAACCCTTTTCAGAATAGGGAAATCAAATATGCGACCGGTCACTGCCATGAGGAAAAATAAATTTTATCACGGCAAATTTACAATGAAGGATTGAGGCGATGAATTTTTCCACGTTTTATACCTTGGATTTGCTTCATGCCTTTTGTTTTACAATACCGTGCTCAAAAGATAGCATGTAAAGAGAATATTTTCATAACACACAACAGGTTTTACCCGGTTTATCGGGGCAATAACAACCAGGTTACAGATAAAGATCAATAAAAATAATTTTATTCCCCGGCAATTTTTTCACTGCCTTCCTTATGCATAGGGTCCCCTTTCTTCCTGGGGTCAAAGCACACCACTTTCACCACAGTTGTTTTATTTCTGAAAAGGGGAGGTACAGCCATTTTAGCTTCCTCGTGGTTTTCCGCATCAACAAATGCATAGGCAGTATGGTCGTTGTCGTAGCAGCCCCATTCAAAGTGAGTAAGAAAATTTGCATGATGTTCCCTAAAATGCTTTACTGCCATCCTGCAGTCTTCGGCCGTGTGGCTTGATTTTACAATAAAACGGTTCATTTTATTTTTTTTGATTTGACTTTGTAAAGATAAAATATAATCTGCGAAAATCAGTGAAATCTGCAGTTACATTTCCTGCAAATATTTTCTCACAAACCGTATTGCCAGCGCCCCTTCGCCTACAGCAGAAGAAATTCCCGCCAGCGCACCGGACCGTACATCGCCTGAAGCGAAAATGCCCGGCACACTGGTTTCGGGTAAATACGGCTCCCTGTTTTGTTTCCACGATGCGGAAAAAGATTTTTCTTTCATGAGCTCGCGTCCTGTGATGATGAATCCTTTTTCATCTTTGAGAAGGGTTTCGTTCAGCCAGGACGTTCCGGGCTTTGCACCTATGTAAACAAACAGCGCTTTGGCAGGCACCGTTTTTTCTTCACCTGTCCTGCAATCTTTCAGGGTAATTTTTTCCAGCACAGTTTCACCATGTACTGCGGTTACTTCAGTGTTGACAAGTACACGAATGTTGGGAACCTTGCTGATATTTTCAACCAGGTAATTTGCCGCTGTTTGCTTAAGAGCATCCTTTCTTATCAGTATATTTACTTCTTTGGCAAACATGCAAAGGTGCAATGCTGCCTGGCATGCCGAATTTCCACCACCCACAAGGTAAATCACTTCATTGCGGCAGGCATGTGCTTCAATGGCAGCAGCGCCATAATACACTCCTGAGCCCGTGAACTTTTCAATACCCGCGATATCAAGTTTCGTATAGGCAACACCGGTAGCTATGATGACCGTTTTACTGTGGGCAACGGCTCCGTCAGACAGTTCAACAATCTTATATCCATCCCTGATAGAAATTTTTTTTACTTCCTGCGGGGTCAAAATTTCAGTGCCGAAACGGATGGTTTGTGCAATGGCTCTCCGTGAAAGCTCGGCACCGGAAAGCCCTGCCGGAAAGCCGAGGTAATTTTCAATACGTGCACTGCTGCTCGCCTGCCCGCCCGGGTTGCTTTTTTCAACAAGCAATGTTTTTAATCCTTCACATGAACCATAAACCGATGCAGCAAGCCCTGCAGGTCCCGCACCTATAATAAGGACATCGTACATTTTCTCAGCAGGCTTTTGTTTGAGGCCAATGCCAGCAGCAAGGTCCGGCAGGGAAGGGTCAATAAGGAGAGAACCATCTTTTAATACGGCAAGCGGTAAATCGGACAACGAAGCATTGGCGCTTGTTAAATATTTTTCGGCTTCACTATTGTTCTCCGCATCCATCCACAAAAACGGAACAAGGTTTCCTGAAAGAAATTCTTTCAGCTTATGCGACTTGGGCGACCATTGAAACCCGATGATGCGGATACCTTCATGGTCGGGCTTATAATGACCCTGCCATTCCTCCAGCAAATCGTTCACTACAGGATATAATTTTTCATCGGGAGGGCTCCACGGTTTCAGCAAATAGTAATTAAGCTTAACGGTGTTGATGGCTTTGATGGCAGCATCAATGTCGGAATAGGCGGTGAGGAGTACCTGCATGGCATCGGAATAAATTTCTTTTGCTTTTTCGAGGAACTCCACACCTTCCATCTCGGGCATTCGCTGGTCAGAGATAAAAAGCGCCACCGTTTCATTTTTCAGCTTTAATTCTTTAATCAGCTCAAGCGCTTCTAATGCCGATTCGGTTGCCACAATGCGATAGTCATCACGATATTTATTTCGCATATCGCGTTGAATAGCACCCAGCACATGACTGTCGTCATCAACTATAAGTATGTAAGGAAGCTTCATCGCGTGCAGACCATCAGTTACTTTTTTGCCCCGTATGGGGAAAAGGAATGTATACGGCAAACTCTGTTCTGCCCGGTACCGAGTTTACCTTTATTTCAGCGTTGTGGCGCTTCACAATTCGCATCACAATGTCTAAGCCTATGCCGGTTCCATCTCCTACTTTTTTTGTGGTGAAGAAAGGGTCGAATATGCGGGAGGCTATTTTCTCAGGAATTCCCGTTCCGTTATCAATCACACGTACGGTCACTTCCTTATCATTACAATTTGTTTCAAGTGTAAGCTCGCCATTTTTACTCATCGCGTAAATAGCATTGTCAATCAGGTTTGTCCACACCTGGTTAAGCTCTCCCACATAAGCAGGCACATCACGAAGATTGCTGCAAAAGTTTTTCTTAACAGAAATATTTTTATCACGCAGTTTGAAACCAAGAAGCGTAAGGGTATTCTCCAAATCATTATGCACATTGGTGGGCTGCATATCATTCGTACGGTCCATATGCACGTGACTTTTTATTGCACCAACCAGACTTGAAATGCGGCCCGATGCTTCATCAAGGTCTTTGATAATTCGTTGCGAGCTGAGTAAATTTTCCAGCCAGAGAATTACATGCATAAAAGCATCCGCATGAGTACTGTTTCGAATACGCTCAAGCTCTGCAAGAGTAAACCGCGTTTCGGTGAATGTTTCTGCTACCTGGTGGTTTTGTGCAAATCCGTTCGCTTCTAGCCAGTCAATAATTTCATCTTCTTTTTCAATTCGCTGAGCAGCCGTGAGCTTTATTTTTTCTTCTTCTTTCTTTTTTGATTCCACCACCTGGCGTATGTTTTTAATATTTTCAGGATTGATGCGTTCGTCAAGAAGCTTTTCAGTGAGGTCGTAATTTAACATCAGTCTTTTTATAAGCTCAGCTGAAATGCGGTTGATAGCGGAGGCAGGGTTATTCAACTCATGGGCGATTCCCGCTGCAAGTTGTCCAAGTGCGCTCACTTTTTCCTGGTTTAGCTTTTCAGTGGCAAAGTGCCTTGCTCTTTCTGTCATGTACCCTACCAGGCGCTGGATTAAGCCAGGGTTGAGCTGTTCAAGTTCAGGAAAATATTTTTTGTGAATCTGGAATCCTTTGACCCTTCCGGACGCGTAGCTGTTGCCGGGAACAGTTTTCATTCGTGAATACGGAAGTAACCCCCCGGCACCACCCATCAAGTTATTATTCTCAAAAGTGAAATAATGAACCAGTTTGCCGTTTACATCCATATAAAATTCAATCTTACCTTCGAAAATAAACCACATGACATCAATAGCGTCACCTGTCTTGAAAAGCAAGTGCCCGTCTTCGAACTCTTCATATTCAGAACGGTCACAAATCCATTGCAGGTGCTCATCAGGCAAATCACTGAGCGCAATTACTTTTCTGAGGTCTTCTATGGTTCCTTTTGACATAGACTGCAAAACTATTATTTAAATACGTCCCTTCGGAGCCTCCTTTCGCAGGCTTTCTCGCTGGGACTCTGAAGTTTCGAAAACAAATTTTTACGAAGCCAGGGTGCTTTTTTATTTCACCGCTAACGGAAATTCAAATTCCCTCTCAATTTTCAAATACGGGTACACCACTTTAGTCAAATACAATCCGCACGCATCTACCGAAGCGCCTGCTTCGCTTCGTTGTTTGCTTTCAATTATTTTCCTGAAATCATTTAAAGAAGTTTCCCCTTTTCCCGTTTCCAGTAACGTTCCGGTTATAGCACGAACCATTCCTCTCAGGAAACGGTTAGCGGTAACTGTAAACTTATGAAAGCCATTTTGCGTTTCCCATTTTGCTTCCATGATATTGCAAATGGTATGCTTCACATCCGTTCGCGATTTGCTGAAACATTTAAAATCGTCATACTCTTTTAAAATTTTGCAGGCATTGTTTATTTCATCAACGTTGATATCAAAAAATATTCCGGCAGCAAACTCTTTCAGGAAAGGGTTTTTATAACGGTACAAATAATATTCATAGGTTCGTGAAACCGCATCGTAACGTGAGCTGGCATTTTCATCAACTTGGTAAACCTCGTAAACCGAAATGTCGTTCGGAACTATTCCATTCATCTGGTGAATAAACTTGAAAGTATCCGTAATTTCATTCACCGAATCGAACTGTACAAAAAACTGTTTGGCATGAACACCTGTATCGGTTCTTCCGCAACCAACAGTTTCGGTTTTCGTTCCAAGCAAAAGAGATAATGCTTCATTTACTTTTTGCTGAACGGAAACCGCATTTTCCTGTATCTGCCAGCCGCTGTAGTTTGTACCTTTAAAAGACAATTCAAGAAAATAGCGCGACATATTTAAACAGACCGGATATATGAATAGTAAGGCAGCAAAAGTAGATATTCACTTTAACAAATTTTTAACTATACAACTGCTGCCTAAGTCTCTATATTTGCGCCCGCTTTAAGATTAACTAAATATTAACACATCAATTCACATCATTTTCACTGCCTTGAATAAAAATTTGCAAACCGAAAAAATAAAAAACTTATGATGGACATCAAAGAAATTAACGAAAAAATTCAGCGTGAAAGCGCATTTGTTGAGCTGTTGAACATGGAAATAGGAAAAGCCATTGTCGGGCAGAAGTATATGCTTGAACGGTTGCTGATCGGTTTACTTTCCAACGGGCATTTATTACTGGAAGGCGTTCCGGGATTAGCCAAAACGTTAGCCATTAAATCACTCGCGGCTTCTATTGAAGCAAAATTCAGCCGCATTCAGTTTACGCCCGACTTATTGCCTGCCGATTTGATTGGCACTATGATTTACAGTCAGCGTAAAGAAGAATTTACGGTGCGCAAAGGCCCTATCTTCGCCAATTTTATTTTGGCTGATGAAATCAACCGCGCTCCTGCCAAAGTCCAAAGTGCGCTGCTCGAAGCCATGCAGGAAAAGCAAATAACAATTGGCGAGCAAACTTTCCGGTTGGAAGAACCGTTTCTTGTACTTGCCACACAAAACCCGATAGAGCAGGAGGGAACCTATCCGTTACCTGAAGCGCAGCTTGACAGGTTTATGCTTAAAATTGTAATTGGTTATCCAAATAAGGAAGAAGAAAAATCAATTATCAGGCAAAACATTTTGATTGATCCGATTGCAATTAATCCTGTTTTAAAAACTTCGGATATTTTAAATGCGCGTAAAGCAGTGAAGGAAGTTTACATGGATGAGAAAATTGAAAAATATATTATTGACATCGTCTTTGCTACCCGTTTCCCGAAAGAAAATAAGCTCGCTAAGCTTCAGCAGCTGATACATTATGGTGGTTCACCGCGTGCAAGCATCAATCTCGCACTTGCGTCAAAAGCTTTCGCGTTTATTAAACGCAGGGGTTATGTGATTCCGGAGGATGTAAGAGCAGTTTGTCATGATGTGTTACGTCACCGGATTGGCTTAACGTATGAAGCCGAAGCCGAAAATATTACTCAGGAAAATATTATTAATGAAGTATTGAATGCGGTTGAAGTTCCGTAAAAATGGAAACAACAGAACTTTTAAAAAAAGTCCGCAAGATTGAAATTAAAACACGCGGATTATCGAGCCATATTTTCTCGGGCGAATACCATTCGGCATTCAAGGGGCGGGGCATGGCTTTCAGCGAAGTAAGGGAATATATTCCCGGTGATGATATCCGCAGCATTGACTGGAATGTAACAGCCCGTTTTAATCATCCTTATATAAAAGTTTTTGAAGAAGAGCGGGAGCTAACAGTAATGTTGCTGGTTGATATCAGCGGCTCGGGAAACTTCGGTACAAGAAAACAATTTAAAAGAGATTTAATTACAGAATTGTGCGCAGTGCTTTCGTTTTCTGCAATTCAGAATAATGATAAAATAGGTGTTTTGTTTTTTTCAGATAAGATTGAAAAATTTATTCCTCCAAAAAAAGGAAAATCACACATCCTTCACATCATCAGGGAGCTGATTGACCTGTCTCCTCAATCAAACGGAACCGATATTGGCAGTGCACTGCGTTATTTTACTAATATGATAAAGAAAAAAAGTATTGCATTTATCATTTCTGATTTTATCGCCAATGGATTCGAAGATTCGCTGAAGATTGCATCAAAAAAGCACGATACGGTAGCTATAAAAATTTATGACCATCGCGAAGCTGAATTGCCCGATGCAGGCTTGATTCGTTTTAAAGATGCTGAAAGCGGTAAAAATATGTGGGTCGATACCGGGGACAGCACATTGAGAAAAAAATTTGCAGCGCAATGGATTAAACGTGATAAAGAACTATCAACATTGTTTGCGCGATGCGGTGTTGATTTTGTGAACTTGAGCACCGAACAAAATTATGTTACACCGTTAATGAATTTGTTTAAAAGAAGAGAGGGCAGACGTTAATCAGCCATGCAAAAAACATTTTTTTTACTTCAATTTATTTCCGCAGGATTAAAGCGGTTTAATTTCTTTTTAATTTTATTTGTTTTTGCTTTTGCGGATTCAATTGGTCAGCCCTTTTCGGTAAGAGCCTCAATTGATTCGAATGTTATTTTAATCGGCAAACAGGTTAAGCTTACACTTGAGTTAACCCAGCAACATTCCTCTAAAATTCAATGGGCGGCAATTCCCGATACGATTGGTAAAGTAGAAGTTATTGAAAAATCAAAGATTGACTCGGTTTTAAGTTCCGATTCAATTTCAATTATTAAAAGACAGCACCTGCTGCTTACCTGTTTTGATTCGGGATATTATGTAATTCCTCCGTTTCGTTTTACTGATTTATCAAACACTGATACCCTCACAAACTTTGCCGAAACACAGCCTTTGCTGTTAACCGTTAATACACTTGCTGTTGACACTACAAGAGCAATTAAAGACATAAAAGCACCCGTTATAGTACCGTTGTCATGGCAGGATTTTTTACCATGGTTAATTGGGCTCTTGTTGCTTGTTGCAATTATTATAGGCGTGCTTTATCTCCGTAAAAGATTTAAAAAGAAACCAGTTGTTGCATTTGAAAAACCAAAACGCCCGGCTCATGAAATTGCTTTGGAAGAATTGAAAAAATTAGAAGAAGAAAAATTATGGCAGCAGGGGAATTTTAAATATTACCATACCCGCCTTACGGATATCATACGCATTTATTTATGGCACCGGTATGATTTGGATGCAATGGAAATGACAAGCGATGAAATTTTGAGCAGTACAACCGTTAAGGGATTTCCCGCTGAAATATTTGAAAAGTTAAAATTCATGCTCACGCTTGCCGACCTGGTAAAGTTTGCAAAAGCAATCCCGGTTGCAAGTGAAAACGAACAGTGCCTTGCCAATGGGTACGATTTGATTTTTGCAACAAAATTCTCCGAACTGAAATTAGAAGAAATAAAGGAGGCAGCTTTATGATGCGCGATATAACATTTGCATTTCCCGAATTTTTCTGGCTGATGCTGCTCATACCGGTCATGGTTATCTGGCGATGGAAAATCAACTGGAAGCACCAAACACAAATCCGTTTTTCGGATACATCTTTTTTTAAAAATAAAAAATTATCATTTAAGGAACGCATTCGCAGGTTGCCTTTAGTATTAAGAGTTTTAGCAATGGCATTATTGATTGCAGCGCTTGCCCGGCCACAATCTACTTCGAAAGGACAAAATGTAACATCCGAAGGAATTTCGATTGTACTTTCTATGGATGTTTCGAGCAGCATGCTTGCCGAAGATTTAAAACCTAACCGGATTGAAGCCGCCAAAAGAGTTGCACTCGATTTTATTGATGAGCGGCAGAATGATTTGATTGGATTAGTAATTTTCGGTGGCGAAAGTTTTACACAATGCCCCATCACCAGCGACCATTCTGTTCTGAAAAACCTGATGGACGGTGTGAGGAGTGGTTTTCTCGAAGATGGCACTGCTATAGGGGAAGGATTGGCAACTGCAATTTCCCGTTTAAAAGACAGCAAAGCAAAAAGTAAAGTTATAATTCTGTTAACTGATGGAGTAAATAATGCCGGGTCCATTGCACCGCTTACTGCGGGAGAAATTGCAAAAACTTTTGGAATCAGGGTTTATACAATCGGAGTTGGCAAAAACGGAACTGCTCCTTACCCTGTTAAAACTCCATTTGGAATTCAATACCAGGATATGGAAGTTCAGATTGATGAAGCGGTAATGAAACAAATTTCCGATGCCACCGATGGAAAATATTTTCGGGCTACCAACAATAAAAGCCTGAAGGAAATATATGCTGAAATTGATAAGATGGAAAAAACAAAAATTGAAGTAACCGAATTCCATAGGCACAGCGAAGAGTATTTTCCATGGATTGCCGCTGCCGGATTGTTATTGTTGTTTGAAATAATTCTGAGATATACCTATTTGAAAAGTTTGCCTTGAGCGTGAAAGTGAAACAAATCTAAAAAATCCTAAATTGTAAATCATCGTGTTTCGTTTAGCACATAAAGAATTTCTCTGGCTGTATGCACTCATTCCGGTGTTCATACTTATTTTTATTTTGATGATGTATTGGAAAAAAAGCGCATTGAAAAAATTTGGCGAGGTTTCATTAATTGCAGGATTATTTCCTGATTCCTCAGTCAGTAAACCGTATATTAAATTTGTCATTTTAGTTTTAGCGTATATATTTCTTGTATTCGGAATTTGTGGACCACAAATAGGTACTAAATTGGAAGAAGTAAAGCGGAAAGGCGTTGACTTGGTAATTGCTTTAGATGTTTCAAACAGTATGAATGCCGAAGACATTAAACCAACTCGTCTCGAAAGAAGCAAACAAGCCATTTATCGTTTAATTGATCGGTTACAGGGCGACAGGATAGGATTAATTGTTTTTGCTGGTAAAGCATACGTTCAATTACCAATTACCACTGATTATGGCGCTGCGAAATTATTTTTACAATCCATTAACTCATCTGTTGTTCCCACACAAGGCACGGCTATTGGAAGCGCTATAAGTTTGGCTGTTGATGCCATCGGTGATTCAGCAAAGAAAAATACAGCCATCGTGGTGATTACCGATGGAGAAAATCACGAAGATGATGCAATTGAAGAAGCTGCAAATGCAGCTGAAAATGGAATTATTGTTCATACAATTGGCATGGGCAGCCCCGGTGGCGCACCCATTCCGGTTTATCATAATGGTACGCGTGTGGGTTTCATGCAAGATGAAGGCGGAAGCACTGTGGTTACCAAGCTTGATGCCGAGTCGCTTCAAAAAATTGCTGATGCCGGTAAGGGAAAATTTGTTCGAGCTACAAACAACGATGACGGGCTTGAAATAATAATGAAAGAAATTAATTCAATGGAGAAAAAAGAATTCGGAACAAAAATGTTTACCGACTATGATGACCAGTTCCAGTATTTTGCCGGTGCAGCATTGCTGTTGCTGCTGTTGGAGTTTCTTTTATCAGAAAAGAAAAGTAAATGGATACAGCAGCTCAGGTTATTTGAAGTAAAGAAAAAAGTTGCATGAACTTAGATTTGAAAATTGAAAAATAAAGCTATCGATGAGAAACTCAGCTAGATATTTAAATATAATAATAAGTGCATTTGCATTAATAACACTTTTTAGTGTGTACGCATTTGCTCAGTCGGAACGAAGCCTGGTTAGAAAGGGAAATAAGCTATACGAATCAAAAAAATATTCTGATGCGGAAATTAACTACCGAAAGTCGCTTGAGAAAAATAAAAATTCGTTCAGCGGAACTTACAATCTCGGAGATGCTTTATATAAACAGCAAAAATTTGAAGAAGCTGCTTCACAGTTCAACAACAGTTCAAGCCTTACAAAGGATAAAAAATCATTGTCAAATAACTTTCACAACATGGGCAATGCTTTATTGCAGGCAAAAAAATATGAGGAAAGTATTAACGCGTATAAA
>JBIOHJ010000063.1:0-18510 GCA_044448905.1 Bacteroidia bacterium
CCTATATAGCTGCCATCCTTTTTCCATTTATAGGTATAGCCCGCACCGCTGTTTGCGGTGAGCAAGGCGCTTTGCCCGGCACAGAATGTAATAGTGCCCGAAGGAGAAATGGTTGCTGCAGGGTTCGGGTTTTTGGTAACTACAATTCCTGTTGCTGTTGTTTTTGTACAGCCGGTTATAGTATTGGTAACTGTAACCTTATATGTACCCGAAGCATTAACCACATAGCTGGATGAGGTAGCGCCCGAAATATTAATCCCGTTCTTTTTCCATTGATAAGTACGGTTGGCAGCAACAACTGCATTAAGCGTTACGCTCCCGCCCCCGCAAAATGTAACAGGGCCGCCTGCAGTAATGGAAGCATTAGGCAACGCATTAACCGTTACCGTTACCGGATCTGAAACAACTGCCCATGCAGAATAAGTAATCTGAACTGTGTAATTACCTGTAACGGATGCTGTATAAGACGATGAAGTTGCTCCTCCAATTGCAATTCCATCTCTGAACCATTGATAAGAAAACCCTGTCCCTGTGGTTGCATTCAGCATTACATTGCCACCATTGCAAAAAGTAGTTGGTCCCGATGGTGTGATTACCGCATTAGGACGTAAAATATTATTAAAAATAAGAGCCCAGACCGGATGGAAAACGGATACACCGGGAGTTGTATTTTGATTTACTACCGAAGTTTGTCCGGTAGTTGGGAACTGCCAGCAAGCACTGCTGCTCCACCCTTGCGAATAAAACGAGGGGGAGCCTCCATTTTGTTCTGAAGTTCCAAAGTTGAATTCAAAATCACCAACAGGGTTGGTTCCTGAATTACTCATTATCCAAAACCTGTCAACCATATTCTGGCTGTTGTCAAGGCCGGTATTAATATTCGGATAGTTTATTGAGCACGCACCGGGCAAACCATTTGGTGCCGGAAGATTTGAAGTTGGAGTATGATAAGTTCCGATAGTGAAATCTGAAGTTCCTGAAACAGCAGTATAACGGAAAGGAACATATTCACCTGAAGTATTAATAAACGGGAACAAATATATCCCGGTATTGGCTCCTATCTTCCAGCTGACCAAACCATAGTTTGGAGGGAAATCTTCACTTCGAAGATAACCGTTATTGGTGCGTGTTATAGCGCCTGTTAATCCATTATTAAGTGTCAGCGTTTTACCATTAAGCAGAAATTTTCCTAATTGAAGAAAAAGAGTATCCTCTACGATGACCGCTGTATTTTGCCTTACATTGTTGGAGTTATTAATTGACAACTCATGGAATGTAGTGGTTGAAGTACCATCAATATTCTGCGCGCTTGTTCCGATAAAGGAAGCAATGCTGTTGCCAGCTTCAAATATGCCATTGTTGCTCCAGTGTTTTTGTATGTTAACAGGATACTTCACATAATTCCTGTGAAATCTATAAGTTATGTTTGGCCTGTTATCGCTCCTGAAACGGGTAAGGCCGGGTGCAGTAATTTTTGCATCGGTTGCCGCGCCTGTTCCGGCTCCGCCATAAGTTAAATCTACACTTGTAGTTGTGCAGCCGGTAACAGTAAAGGCTCCGTTATATAAAGCGATTGTTGCTCCGGAAACATTCACCGTCCCGCCAACCGCAAACGGAGGAGATGCCTGCGCTGCAAATGTCCATGTTATTGATCCACCGGAAGCGCCTGTGGTTACACTCGAGGTTATAACACCCGAATTGGGCAATAACGAACATCCACCGGGGAAAGGAGGAAATGCCCCGCCCGCCTGAACCTGTATTTTATAAAAACTTTGGCATCCCAGTGTTTGAGTGCTTCTGGTTTGGTCAGAAAAAAAACCTGCCCCACCGGCCGCATTATCGTAACATATTTCAACAAAAAAATTATACGCGTTATTATTCCACACAAAAGGAGTAGTAAGAGGTATTTTTATTGCACCACCTGAAGCAGGTAAACTTGTAAGATCAACCGTTCCGCTAAATACTGTGGTAACACCCCCGGGATACCCGCCAACAACAGAAGCTGCGCCTCCTGTAATAGGGGGAACCGGGTTACCAGATGCAGGGGATAGGAAACAAGCATTGGCTGTTGCATAAAAGAATTTAATTTCGAAATTGATATAAGGAACAGTACTGTTGCGTTGGGTAACATAAAAAATCATTGAATCAATCACATCGTTCAGTTGCATACCTTGTGCCATCAATTCGGCTACAGTATAGGTAACCCACATACGTTGCCGCGCAAAGTTCCCGTTAAACGGATAAGCATTAACATTTAAAAGATTCCCGTTGCTTAATTGCGCAGTATCATTCTTACTCGAAATAACTTTCAACTTTGCCGATGAGTTTACTATGTTGAGCGAGTCATATACATTTAAAGAACCATTGGCAAGATTGGCATTTATCGTCAGCGAGTCAGCACCATGAATCCTTAACTTACGCGTGCTGGCTATCACCCCGTTTTTGATAACCGGGTAGAAAGAAGGTTCAGAAAAATCAACGGGAGCAAAACCATAAACGTTCACTGCCGTAACCGAATCCAGGATAATAGCATCCTTTGCACTTGTAGGGATACTATCGCACCAGTTAGCCGCTACATTCCAGTCATCACTCACACCACCAAGCCATACGCTCCAGCCGGATAAGGCAGGCGGTAAATTACAGCTTGGTATAAGTGGAGCAGGAGTTGGTTGGCCGAAACGTTCCGTTTGTACTACCTGCGCTAAAGACGAGAGATGGATAATAAAGATTAACGGTAGAGTTACAGCGGTTTTTTTAAGAAAGAATTGTAAGGAATTGAAGTTTGCTTTCATGGGGCTAGTATTGAAAAGCGAAGTTAAGAAATAATAAACGAATACGCAACGAGCAGTCGAAATCCTCGAAAGGGGTTTCTCAATCCTTTTCCAAAAACGGATACCGGTAATCGGTTGGCGGAATAAAAACTTCTTTGATGGTTCGCGGAGAAACCCATCGTAATAAATTAATCATCGAGCCGGCTTTATCATTTGTACCCGAACCTCGCGCACCTCCAAACGGCTGCTGCCCTACCACAGCGCCTGTACATTTATCATTAATATAAAAGTTACCGGCTGAGTTCACTAATTTTTTTGTGGCGGTTTGTATTGCGTAGCGGTCTTGTGCAATAATGGCTCCCGTCAAAGCATAAATTCCTGTTTTGTCAACAAGTTCCAATGTTTCTTCCCACTTATTATCATCATACACATAAACAGTAAGCACAGGTCCGAAAATTTCCTCACACATAGTTATGTACTGCGGATTTTTTGCAAGCAATACTGTTGGCTCAATAAAATATCCTTTGCTCTTATCGTATTTTCCTCCGGCAATTATTTCAACATCGCTGCTTTTCTTTGCTGCATCAACATAAGTTATGATTTTATCAAATGCTTTTTCATCAATCACTGCATTAATAAAATTTGAAAAATCCTCAGTGGGTCCCATTTTAAATGAAGCGAGATCGCGCAGTAATTTTTCTTTTGTTTCATTCCACATGCTTTTGGGAACATACGCACGCGAGGCAGCGCTGCATTTTTGCCCCTGGAATTCGAAAGCTCCTCTTGACAAAGCAGTCACCAATACATCAACATCAGCCGATGGATGCGCCATGATAAAATCTTTTCCCCCCGTTTCGCCCACAATGCGCGGATAAGATTTATAATTCGGAATATTTTTTCCGATTGCTCCCCACACATCTCTGAATACTCCTGTTGAGCCGGTAAAATGAATGCCGCCAAAATCAGGATGAGATAATATAACTTCGGCAGTTGCAGGTCCGGGAACATAAATCAAATTGATAACGCCATCGGGTACTCCCGCTTTAATGAAAACTTCCATCAGCATGTTGGCAGCATAAATTTGCGAGAAGGCAGGTTTCCACACCACTGTATTTCCCATCATGGCTGCCGATGTGGGAAGATTTCCCGCGATGGCTGTGAAGTTAAAAGGTGTCAATGCGTATACAAATCCTTCAAGTGGACGTTGCTCTAACCGGTTCCATACCCCCTTTGATGATAACGGCTGCTGCGTATATATTTCATAAGCATACTGAACATTGAAACGTAAAAAATCAATCATCTCACACGCAGCATCCACCTCAGCCTGGAAAACATTTTTCGATTGGCCAAGCATTGTCGCGGCATTTATTTTATAACGGTATGGCCCCGAAAGCAACTCAGCAACTTTCAGGAAAATTGCAAGACGCTGTTCCCATTCCATGTTTGCCCAATCATGCTTTGCTTTCATTGCAGCATCAATTGCCATCTTTACATGGCTTGAATCACCCACAGAATAATTTCCTAAAACATGCTGATGGTCGTGAGGGGGTGAAAGTTTTACCTTTTTGTCAGTACGGATTTCCTTTCCTCCTATATACATTGGAACATCCATCACCTTTGAGCGCATTTCGGCAATAGCTTTTTTCAGCTCTTGGCGCTCCTTACTGCCGGGAGCATAATTCAATATGGGTTCATTAACTGCGATGGGAACTTTATATATAGACATGGATTAGATTTTAGTATAAACAATCAAGATAAATGAGGTGCAAAAGTAGACAAATCCGGTGTCATGATACTTGATACTTGATACTTGATACTTTCTGTAACCTTTTGTAAGATTCTCAGTAAAATCAACGAAACCAACTTAAAAATAAAATGAGCTTCAGCAATTTTATTCCGGTTCAACCGAAAAAGTGCCAGTGCATTTCGTTTAACAAGAAAGGGTTTATTGTAGAAAGCGATAATTCGCTTTTCAATACGGGGACTATAATGGGACGCTCAGTTTCATTTCAGTTTCCCTTTATTAAAAAAATTTACAAGCAACTGCTTAAATTAAGGCCAACCGATGAGCCTTTGTTTTTTCCGAATGTTAAAATTGATATTTCGGATTATTCTAGCATCTGCGATTTTATTTTTACGAAGGTAGAAAATACAGATGGTGAATCTATCGTGTGGTTTATTTATGATAACTCCATGCATTTCCAGGAGGTGTTAAATTATCCGAAATCATCTGTAAAGAATTACGATACGGGAAAAGGAAGCAGGCAAAGTGAGTTTTTTGAATAAGGCTTCCCGCTTTATTCTATTTTAATTAGTTTCATTTCTTTGAGATATAATAAATACTTCTCCACATTTGTATATCCCGATTCGATAAGTACCTTTTCATATTCATCCAACTGTTTTTTGTGCAGAACATCTTCATCGCCCGTTTTATAATCAAGTAAAACCACATTATTATTTTTTATCATTACCCTATCTGGGCGAATAACGTTACCGTTAGGTAAAATCATTTCGGCTTCGGTTTTTATTTCCCATTCTTTCGTAAACCATTTATGCTGTTTGCAGATTTTTAAAACATCGTCAATCATTTGCCTGACATCTTTTTCCTGGTTTTCAAAATTTACACCGGTCTTTAGAGAATCGCTGAGAGCTTTTGGCGCATCTTCTCCCAGGATTATTTTAGAAAATAATTTATGAATGAAAATTCCGAATTCGGTTTTTTCTGCCTCTTTGCCATTAATCGAAATTTTGTTTTTATTAATTGCAATAACCAATTTGCTTTGCCAGGGATTGGAATTATATTTCTCCAATGGAACAATGGCAGGATTATCGAATGATGTTTCTGAATCTTTCTGCGTGATTTCTTTTTCAGCAATTTTTTGTTTTAGCCCCAATGAAAGTATTTTACATTCTTTACCTTCTTTAATAGAATCTTTCCATTCTGAAACCGAATTAATTGTTTTACAGATTAGCTGCGATGCCCGGTTAATAGAATCGGTTTTTGCATCAGGGCAAATAAGATACAGTTCTCTTTCGGCTCTCGTAAACGCTACATAAAGCAAATTCAGATTGTCAATAAGTGTTTGGTGCAATTCTTCCTGGTATTCGTTTTTGAAATAACTTTTTTCAAGCGCACCTGTAACCCTTACCGGTAATGAAGAATATTGTAAGAATGGTTTTTTAGATGGATGAACCCAAAGCGTATCACGGCTATCGGGTTTTAATTTCCAATCGGTAAACGGAATAATTACGCTGGGAAACTGTAATCCTTTTGCTTTGTGAATGCTGACAATCCGAATTGCATTTTCGTTGGAAGGTATTATTACCGAAGCATTACGGGCATCCTTACTGTTACCCCACCAGTCAAGAAAAAGCGACAACGAGGAAGAATTTTTATCCAGAAAATCGAGAACCATGTCATGGAAACGTTGAACGAAAGCATCCGGACGGCTGTTTAGTTTGAAAATGCCTGTCAGCTGTTCAGCAAGTTCATAAAGCGGAAGTTTTTTAAGCCGGTCAAAATGTAAGCTGAATTCAAGAGGTAACGATTGAAAAAAAAGCTTTTCATCATTTACCAAAGAAAAAACACTATGCGAATCTTTTGGCTTTGTTTCTGAATGAGTAAGATGGTAGTAAATACATTCGGCACGGGCTATTTTATCCTCAGGATTATTAAGAAGCTTAAACAGGTTAATGAGAAAAATGATTTGCGGTGACCTGTTTATCAAAAGCGATTCAGACGAAACTATTTTTTTTATTCCGTTCTCAAATAAAAATTTTGAAATTTCATTGCCTTGCCTGTTTGTTCGTACCAGTATGCAAATATCTTTTTCTGCAACTTCCCGGATTTTCAGTTTATCGATTGTTGCCAGCAAATGCTTCAATACTATTTCGTTTTGATTACTCTCCTCCTCGTCCTCCTTATTTATTTCACTTTTATTGTAAAGAAGTATTTCTACCAACCCTCCTGATGAATTCTTTTTCGTTACCTCCTGCTTTACTTCATCACTTTGAAAAGCACTTACAAGGCTTTTTTTATTTTCATCAGTAATATCATCTAAAGGCAAAAGGTTGGGTGCAACAGAAAAAAACCGGTTGTTGAAATTCACAATCTCTTTTTTGCTTCTGAAATTGGTTTGCAGGTTTTCGGTTTTAGTAATGGATGCATAGTGCTTCAGATCGTTCTGAATTCCGTTCATAAGCAATTGCATATTGCCACCACGCCAGCGGTAAATAGATTGCTTGGCATCGCCAACCATCATGGCTGATGAACCGTCAGCCAATGAATTTTCAATAAGCGGCATCAGGTTTATCCACTGAAAAGAAGAGGTATCCTGAAATTCATCAACTAGGAAATGCTTATAACGGTTGCCGGTTTTTTCATACACAAACGGAATATCGGTACCGCTAATAAAGTCTTTTAGCAAAAGATTAATGTCGCTGATAAGCAGGATATCGTTTTCATCACGGAATTCACGCAGCTTTTCATCGAGTTTATTCACAATGCCTGCAATATAAATAAGGTTTAATACTTCGGTTGTGGTATTATATTCTTCAAAATTTTTCTCATAATGATCAATTACTTTCTTAAGAATGTGGCTGAAATTATTTTCTACAAGTAAAACAATCTGTTCTCTGTTTTGAGCAGATTTGGACACCCATTTTTCAGAAAACTGATTTGCTTCAATTGCGCGCGCTTTGGGTATATAGTCACCAGCAGGAATGCGTTTGGTAATTTTAATAAGATATCCGGCTACCCCGCTTTTCCCATATGAGAAATTCTGAACCGAAAGATTATATTTTTTAAGCCCTTCAATGAATTCATTTCCGAATGATTTCATTTCCGACTCAAATGTGTTTTTAATTGCCCGAAGCTGTTTGATAAATTCTTCTGAAATATTTTCATGGGACTTATGAAACGCCCTGAATTCTTCACGGAACAATTGCTGTGCAATTACCTGTAATTCGCGTTCAATATTCCATCCTTTATCTTCATTCATTTTCGACAGCATAAAATCCTGCAGCCATTTTGAAAGGGCTCTGTCATTATTTAAGCTGTTGAAAAGACGGGAAATGATTTCGGAAATAACTGCAGGTTCGTTTAACTCAGTTTCGAACGTGAGCGGAATACCCATTTCTTTTGAAAGCGAGCGGATGATGCGGTGAAAAAAGCTATCAATGGTACATACCGCAAATTCAGAGTAACGGTGAAGAATAAGATTCAAAAGCCTTTTTGAATTCTCAATAAAAACTTCTTCGCTTACATTTAAAATTTTCTTCAGCTCACTTTTTAACTCTTCATTTTTACCTTCGGTGAATTCAACCAGCGTTTTTATAATGCGGGTTTTCATTTCATCGGCCGCTTTGTTAGTAAATGTGATGGCAAGTACCTGGTGGAAAAATGCCGGCTGCGCTAGTGCAATTTTCAAATACTCTTTTACCAGCGTATAGGTTTTGCCTGAGCCTGCTGATGAGCGGTAAATAGTAAGCTGGTTAAAAGGCTTCATTGCGGAACTAAAAATACGCAATTTGAAGATGCAAAAAAAAATGCCACAGATTCACAGATTTCAGCGGGGCTAATCTGCGAATCTGCGACTGCTTACTTCACACTATATGATGAAAATTTATAGGATAGCCCTATTCCAAAAACTTCTTTAAACTGTGTTCGCGGGCCTGTGCCAACCTCCGTTCGCACATCGTTTATCGTTTCATATAACGGCACCAGTATATCATGATCATAAATCAGCTGGGTGGAAATGGTGGCAGAAATATATTCGTTAACCTTCAACCCGATTAAAATTTCCCAGTTTACATCTACATGCTCGGGATGTACGTCATAATTTGAAAACAAATCGAGCTTGGTCTGGAACGAAACATTATCCATCAGGTTGCGATTATACATTATCTTAAGGTACGCTCCCAATTCCTTATGCTCTTTTTCGCCTTCAATAAAATTTCCGGCATCATCAATATAGGCTGCTTTATTGCCATAGGTTCCGGTGTTAGCAATATCCTGGTTGTTTACAATGGTAAACTTGTATGTGAAAGGAGAAACATAGAGTGAAAAATGATCGTCAGGTTTAAAATCCAAACCCAATGACAATATCACATAAGCAGGCGATGCAAAATCCGAAATTACGGTAGAATCATCGGGAAGAGCAAACCCTTCGGCAAACTGGCTTTTGAATCCTGCCAGGGCGCTTAAAAACCATTTTGATTCTCCGATTTTGTAACCAAACTTGGTGTTGCATTCAAAACGGTCGTCATTTTTAATGAACTCTTCTTCGCCCTGTTTCGTTAGCCCGTAGCCGAGATCGAGATAATTATCCCATGCAACTTTTCCTTTCGCATAATTGGCAAATAAATTTACAAATATATTTCCCGATAAAGCATTTTCGCCACCCGCTGCCCAATTAGTTACTCCAATCTGTGAAAGGTTAAGCGAACCCATTCCGCCTGTACGCCAAAGCGTATCCGGCACATTGGTGAGTGTATCCTGTGCACTCAGCAGAGTTGTAAAACAGGAATTTAATAATAAGAACGTAAAAAAATTTTTCATAACGGCTAATTATTTAAAGTTGAGAAATGAAAATTAAAGTTGGGTGGTTGCCACGGGTTATTTTTTCAGCAAATCGCGGATTTCGGTAAGAAGTTTTTCCTCGGTAGTAGGTGCCGGGGGAGCAGCCGGTGCAGCGGCTTCTTTCTTCCTCATATTATTTACGCCTTTAATAATCATAAATAATACGAGCGCAATAATTATAAAATCAATAATGGCGCTTATGAACATGCCGTATTTGATTTCGGCATCGCCTGCTTTTACCATTAAAGCATTGAAGTTTACGCCCTGCATGAGCACACCAATTATGGGCATGAGGATGTTTTCGACAAGCGAAGCAACAATTTTTCCGAAGGCAGCACCGATGATTACACCGATAGCGAGATCCATTACATTGCCTTTAACAGCAAATTCTTTAAATTCTTTGATGAATGACATGGCTTTGAAGTTTTAGTGGTTAAATTAGAAAACAAAAGTAATTCCAAAAATTTAAAATTCAAAATCCGGGGAAGTTTGATAGTATGCGGGTTTGATTTTTTTTGAGATTCCTCATTTTGTTTCGCTTTAAATAGAATTATGGAAGACAGGAATACGGTTGCGGAAGCTGTAAAGAAGATTGTGGAAACGGTGATTGGAATTAAGGAAGGTGTGGTTGCAGGTAAACTCAGCAGGTGCTACGCGACCTGTCGGGTGTTGAGTAACAAAGTATTATTTATAGATGATTTTCGTGCTGCACTTTCAAATAATACTTTGAAATATAAAAGATACCTTTTATGTTTGTACTGATGAAAAGAAAATTACTAAGTACAATTTTCGTTTTATTTTTATTTACGTCTGTTCTCACTGCACAAAAGGAACATAATATCTGGTATTTTGGACACCAGGCAGGGTTGGATTTTAATTCCGGTACTCCAGTTGCTCTTACTGATGGTATGATGTCTCAGCTTGAAGGCTGTGCTTCGATAAGCAGTCCAAATGGTACCCTTTTATTTTATACAAATGGAGTGAATGTTTGGGACAACAGTCATAACATAATGCCCAATGGTGATTCGCTTGGCGGAGGATCATCGTCCACACAATCGGCTTTAATTGTTCCTTTCCCCGGAAATAATTTATTGTACTACATTTTTACTTCTGCCGATGGGCAAAACAATTTCAAAATTTTTGATTATTCAATTGTTGATATGTCTTTAAATAACGGAAAAGGGGATATTATAACTAAAAACAATGTTCTCTTTTCCCCAGTTAACGAAAAACTTACTGCTGTTAAGCACTCGAATGGAGTGGATGTATGGGTAATGTCTCACGAATTTAATACCAATAGCTTCATAATGTATCTTATTACTTCAGCAGGAATTTCGCCCGCTCCACTTATAAGTAGCATTGGTACATATGTTTACTTTATAGGTTATATGAAATTTTCACCCGATGGCTCTAAAATCGCCCTTGCCGGAAATTCAGTGGGCGGAGGCCCGACTCAATTATTTGATTTCAATCCATCCACAGGCATGATTGCGAATGATAAAGTATTAACGCTGCCACCAAATTCAGCGTGTTATGGACTTGAGTTCTCTCCAAGTGGAAATTATTTATATGGCAGCATATCACACTTTGACACATTATTGAACGGGTCAACATTCTCAATTTACCAGTGGGACATCACTTCTAATAATGATTCTCTAATCAATGCCTCCAGACAGGAAATTTACGGACCCAGTTATTCTTTATATTTAGGTGCCTTGCAACTTGGCCCGGATGGAAAGATTTATGCTGCATTAGATCTTCAAGTCTTTCTTGGTGTTATTAATAATCCTGATTTACCGGGTGTATTATGTAACTTTGATACAAATGCAGTTTCGCTGAATGGGAAATTAAGCCTTTTAGGCTTGCCAAATTTTATTACCAGCTATTTTCTTCCAACAACCATTAAAGAAAATACCGAACATCAAAATCAAATATCAGTTTTTCCCAACCCCGCCTCCACCCTCCTAACCATCCAATCCCCCTCAAAAACAGCTAATACCACCGTTATACTTCACAATACATTAGGCGAACAACTCCTTACCAAACAATTTAAAGAAAAAACAACAATTGATATCAGAAACTTTCCGCCAGGTATTTATTTTGTTACCATAAGCAATGATGAATACCGGGTAACTAAAAAGGTGGTGAAGCAATGAAAAATTTATATTAAATTTGCTTTTATTAAAGATAACGTACCTCATGCATATTAAACGATTAACATACCTGCTTCTTTTCAGCTTCATCTTTTTTTCTTCGTGCAGTAAAAATGAAGATGCCAAGCTGCCAACGGTAACCTTTAAATCCGGTTCGGGGTATATTTCAGGAAATACTTCGGCAGGCAAGAATAACATATTAACAGTTGGAATTATTGCCGATAAAAAAGAAGCCGGTTTGCGCAGGCTTGATATTAAAGTCAAATACAGTTACCTTACCAATGAGGATGATAAAAAAACATTTTACATGAGTGATAGTACAGCTTCGCATTTCGAAACCGATTACGATATTAAAACAGCTGGTGAAAACGGAACCGAAACCTGGACTTTTGAAGTTACCGATAAAGACGGAAATATCGGGTTGAATAGCCTGGTAATTACAGTTCAATAATGAAGCGGGAAAACAGCCGGCTAAAAAATTTTCAGAACCTGGATGCCATCAGCAAATTTAAATCCCTGAAAGGAAGCTTGCTTACATCGCTCACAATTTTATTGGTAATGGTTCCTTTGTAAAGGTAAACCCCGCTGCGCACAAATTTATCTTTCCACAGCATTTCTTCCAATCCGCCTTCTTCACCTATCGAAATTAAAATGGGTGTAAAAATATTGCTCAGTGCGTGTGATGCGGTTCTTGCCACACGCGAAGCCACATTAGGAACACAATAATGAATGACTCCGTATTTCCTGAAAACGGGATGCGTATGGTTGGTAACCTCCGAAGTTTCAAAGCACCCTCCCTGGTCAATGCTCACATCAATTATCACGCTGCCGTTTTGCATTTCGCTTACCATTTCTTCGGTTACCACAATGGGTGTTCTTCCGTTTTTTGCAGGCAACGATCCGATCACTACATCACAAGTCTTTAATGCTTTCAGTAGAAAACGCGGATTAAGAGTTGAAGTATAAATTCTTCTTCCGAGGTTTTGCTGTAATCGCCTTAACTTATAAATGGAATCATCAAAAATTTTGACACGCGCGCCCAACCCCAAAGCGGCTCTTACAGCATATTCGCCAACGGTACCGGCACCCAGTATTACAACCTCGGTAGGGGGAATTCCGCATACCCCGCCAAGAATTTCGCCCCGCCCCGAAGTGGTGTTGCTTAAATATTCGGAAGCAATGAGGATGGAAGCGGTACCTACAATTTCGCTCATGGCTTGTATAACAGGCAATACATCCGAATCATCACGGATGTATTCATAAGCCATTGCGGTAATTTTTTTGGAGCTGAGCTTTAGTATAAACTCTTGTGGTTGCATAGTAATCTGCAGGATGGAAATAAGAGTTTGCTTATCCTGCATAAGTTCCGCTTCTGTAATTGAAGGGGGTGCAATTTTCAAAATCAAATCGGCTTTATAAACTTCACCCGCTGTCGAAACAATTTGCGCACCGGCTTCGCTGTAATCGGTATCGGTAAAGCTGGCATTGTTGCCGGCACCGGTTTCTATCAGTATCTGGTGCCCGTTGGCAACCATAAGCGCCACCGCATCCGGAACCAATGCAATCCGGTTTTCCTGGAATGATATTTCTTTTGGTATTCCGATGAATAAACTTTTATTGTGTTTTTTTATTTCGAGCATGCTCTCTTTGGGCATCAGCATGCTTTGCTGCGCTAACTCGGTCATTCCTGCTTTTGATAGTAGGGGTGATTTCATGCAATTAATTTTATTTCCCTTATTCCATCGTTAACTGTTATGTGAATCTCAGCACGATTTTCAGGGAGCAAGTTACTAATTTTTTCAGCCCATTCAATAAAACAAAAATTATTATTGAAAAAAAATTGTTCATATCCTAAATCAAATGCTTCGCTCACGGAATTAATCCGGTAAAAATCGAAATGGTACACCGGTTCGCCATCTGCTGTTGCATATTCATTCATGATAGCGAAGGTTGGGCTGGTAACTGCATCGGTTACATTCAGCTTTTTACAAAGCGCCTGGATCAGTGTGGTTTTTCCTGCTCCCATTTCGCCATAAAGCGCAATCAATTTTTTATTTTGAATTGATGATACAATTTCTTCTGCTACCCTTTCCAATTCATCAACCGATTTGCATAAAAAATCTTTTTCGATCCGTGCAATCACAACCTGGCTTAAATTATTTAGATGAAAGCACAACAAACGGTATAATCATTTCCTCAGGAGAAATTCCGCCATGCTGGAAAGTATTCTTATAATGACTTGCGTAATGATGATAATTATTCGGATAGGCAAAAAATTTATCATGCTTGATAAACACATACGTCTGGCTGACATTTATTTTCGGTAAAAATGCATCCGAAGGGTTTTTAATTTCCAGTACATCTTTCTTTTCGTATGCTAAATTTTTTCCCTGCTTGTAGCGAAGATTGGTATTGGTATCACGGTCGCCAACAATTTTCGAGGCTTCCTTTACCCGTATGGTTCCATGGTCTGTTGTAATTATCAGCTTTACTTTTTTTTCTGAAATTCTTTTTAATGCTTCGAGCAATGGAGAATGTTCAAACCACGAAAGTGTGATGGATCGGTATGCCGATTCATCATCTGCCAATTCGCGAATCATCTGCATATCGGTCCGCGCATGCGAAAGCATATCCACAAAATTATATACAATAACATTCAGCTTGTTTGCAAACATATTGGGAATATGATCCACCAGTTCTTTGCCGCTATCGTGATTGGTAATTTTTGTATAGCTGAATTTGTAATTTTTTCGCATCCGCTGCAAATGATCGGCTAAAAATTCCTGTTCGTGCAAATTCTTTCCGCCTTCTTCATCATCATTATACCATTTATCAGGAAACCGTTTTTCAATTTCAGAAGGCAGCAATCCTGCAAATATTGAATTACGCGCGTACTGAGTTGCGGTTGGCAAAATACTGTAATAGGTTTCTTCCTCGATGACCCTGAAATACTCAGTAAGCACGGGCTGAATAACTTTCCACTGATCATACCGGAGGTTATCAATCAAAATAAAGAAAACAGGCTCTTCGCCCGAATCAATAACCGGAAACACCTTTTTGTTGAACAGCTGGTGCGAAAGAACAGGAGCATTATCATCAGGATTTTTGAGCCACTTCAGGTAATTATTTTCCACAAAACGGCTAAACTGGTGGTTAGCTTCGTCCTTCTGCATGGTCAGGATATCATACATGCCCTGGTCTTTTGAATGTTCCAGTTCCAGTTCCCAATAAATTAATTTCTTATAAATCCCCGCCCATTCTTTGTGATTCATCTTATCATTAAGTGCCATTCCAATGTTGCGGAATTCCTGCTGGTAAACCGAGCTTGATTTTTCGCTGATAAGGCGTTTGTTGTCGAGATTTTTTTTAATGGAAAGCAATATCTGGTTTGGGTTAACCGGTTTAATCAGGTAGTCGGCAATTTTACTGCCGATGGCTTCTTCCATTATTCCCTCATCCTCACTTTTTGTAATCATTACTACAGGAATTTCGGGATTAATGTTTTTTATTTTCAGCAGCGTTTCCAATCCTGAGAGTCCCGGCATATTTTCATCCAGGAAAACAATTTCAAATTTTTTTGTTTTTATTAATTCCAAAGCATCATGTCCGTTGGTTGCAGTGGTAACTTCAAATCCTTTATCTTGTAAAAACAATATGTGCGGTTTTAAGAGATCAATTTCATCATCAGCCCACAAAATATTCAGTCTGTCCATTTTATTTTATATTTGAGTAATTAAGAATGATTAATTTTCGAATTTTGATAAAGATAATACATAGAATCGGATTTATTGCAAAAATATTATAATGCTGAATAAAAAAATTTTCAATGATCCGGTTTATGGATTCATTACCGCTCCCAATGAAATCATCATCCGGCTTATTGATCATCCTTATCTGCAACGGTTAACCCGTATAAGGCAGCTGGGATTAACTTACCTGGTTTATCCCGGTGCTTTGCATACAAGGTTTCATCATGCTTTAGGTGCTTTGCATTTGATGATGATGGCTTTGGAAACATTGCGTTCAAAAGGAATTAAAATTACTGATGAGGAAGCCGAAGCGGCCTGCATTGCTATATTACTGCATGATATCGGGCACGGTCCATACTCGCATGCGCTTGAAAATATTTTTATAAAAGGTGCCAGTCATGAAATGCTGACAGGGTTATTTTTAGAAAAGCTTAATAAGTATTTTAAAGGGGAGTTGTCAACAGCTATTAAAATTTTTAAAAATAAGTATCCTAAAAAATTTTTGCATGAGCTTGTTTCGAGCCAGCTGGATATGGACAGGCTCGATTACCTGAACCGCGACAGTTTTTATTCGGGTGTTTCAGAAGGTGTGGTCAGTTACGACCGCATAATTAAAATGCTGAATGTGTATAACGATGAACTCGTGGTAGAAGCAAAAGGAATTTATTCTGTTGAAAAATTTCTTATTGCGCGAAGGCTCATGTACTGGCAAGTTTATTTGCACAAAACAGTTCTTGCCGCTGAGCAGCTTTTGGTTAATATTGTTAACCGGGCAAAACAGCTTTCATTAGATGGAAAGAATTTATTTGCCACACCCTCGTTTTCTTTCTTTCTCACCAATGAAATCACTAAAAAAGATTTGATAAAAAATGAATTAGTATTGAATCAGTTTTCTGCTATTGATGACTTCGACATTTTCGCTTCGGTAAAAGCATGGATGGATTGCGATGATAAAATTCTTTCGGTTTTATGCCGGATGATGATTAACCGCAGGTTATATAAAATCCGCCTTCAAAATAATCCGCTTGAAGAAAAAGAAATAAAAAAGCTGAAGACAAAAGCAAAAAAATTATTCAGTGCAAATGATGGCGAAACGGAGTATTATGCATTTGCCGGAAGCGTTACCAACAGTGCATACAATTCAACCGAAAAAATAAATATTCTTTTTAAAGATAATACCGTTAAAGATATTGCCGATGCCAGCGACCTCCCGAATATTTCGGTGATGTCAACTACTGTGAGAAAATATTTTTTGTGCGGATTTAAGGAAGTGATGGCTCTGTAATTCGTAAATTAGTCCACTCAAAAACTAAATTTAAAGCATGCCTGAAACTATAACCAATAAACTCGACATTTCTAAATTAAAAACCCCCACCGGAACAAAACTTTCCTGCAAAGGCTGGATACAGGAGGCTGCATTGCGTATGCTGCACAATAATCTTGATCCCGAAGTTGCCGAACGACCTGAGGATTTGATTGTATATGGTGGAACCGGGAAAGCTGCCCGCAATCCCGAATGTTTTCATTTGATTGTAAAAGCCCTTCGTGATTTGAATGATGATGAAACTTTGTTAATTCAATCGGGCAAACCGGTTGGAATATTACCTACACACAAAGATGCACCGCGTGTAATTATTTCCAATTCACAAATTGTTCCGCATTGGGCAAACTGGGATGAGTTCAGAAAATTAGAAGCAATGGGGTTGACTATGTTTGGACAAATGACTGCCGGTTCGTGGATTTATATCGGCTCGCAGGGCATTGTGCAGGGAACGTATGAAACGTATGCAGAAGTTGCACGACAACACTTTGGAGGTTCTCTGAAAAATACTTTAAACGTCACGGCCGGACTTGGTGGCATGGGTGGAGCCCAGCCGTTAGCTATCACAATGAACGAAGGTGTTTGTCTTGCAGCCGAAATGGAACAATGGCGTTGTGAAAAAAGAATTCACACACGTTATCTCGATTTTATGTTTAATGACATTGACAAAGCAATTGACCGTGCTGTCGAAGCAAAGAAAAAAGGCGAAGCCATTTCGGTTGCTTTTGTGGGCAATGCAGTTGATTTACTAAAGCGATTAATTGACAGAAATATTATTCCTGATACTTTGACGGACCAGACATCGGCACATGATGAACTGGTAGGATATTTTCCTGAAAATCTGAATGTAGAAGAAGCTAAGATTTTGCGGGAAACAAATCCGAAGGAATACATCAAACGATCAAAGGAGACAATGGTAAAACATGTGCAGATGATGATTGAACTTCAAAGGAAAGGAGCTGTTACTTTCGATTACGGCAACAATATTCGCGGGCAGGCATTTTCAATGGGATTGAAAAACGCTTTTGATTTTCCCGGTTTTGTTCCTGCATATATTCGCCCTTTGTTTTGTGAGGGCAAAGGTCCTTTCCGGTGGGCTGCTTTAAGCGGTGATCCTAAGGATATTTATGAAACCGATAAAAAAATTCTTGAACTGTTTCCCGAAAACAAAGCATTGGCGAGATGGATTAAAATGGCGCAGGAACGGATTGCTTTCCAGGGATTGCCCGCACGCATCTGCTGGCTCGGGCAAGGTGAGCGCGAAAAAGCCGGGCTTGCATTTAATGATCTGGTAAAATCAGGGAAAGTAAAAGCGCCAATTGTTATTGGAAGAGACCATCTCGATACGGGGAGTGTTGCGTCACCAAACCGCGAAACCGAAGCCATGAAAGACGGCAGCGATGCCATTGCCGACTGGCCCGTGTTAAATGCACTCATCAATACTGCCGGTGGGGCAAGCTGGGTTTCGCTGCACCATGGTGGCGGAGTAGGAATAGGTTATTCCATTCATGCGGGTATGGTAATAGTTGCCGATGGTACGGATGATGCCGCAAAAAGATTGAAACGTGTTTTACATAACGATCCGGCTATGGGAGTTATCCGCCATGCCGATGCAGGGTATGACGTAGCAATGGATACTGCGCGAAAGTTTGGATTGGATTTGAAAGAAAGGCTGAAATAGTTTAAAGCCCGGACGTTTCAGTCCGGATGCAGATTGAAACATCTGCATTTAAAGTTTAAAGGTTCTTGACGGAAGTATAAATTTTTGATGAAGGAGTTCCGATGGCCGATAAACTGGTAGAAAGTTTGCTTTGAAATTTGCATGAAGAAAATATTTCAGAATAATAAACCTTTTGTCTTGCTGCTTGCTGCCTGTGTCTTGCTGCTTGCATCGTGTGCAAAGGATGAAACTGAAACTGAAATTGATAAATATCTC
>JBIOHJ010000064.1:0-18297 GCA_044448905.1 Bacteroidia bacterium
GCTCGCCCAGGTAAATGGCAGGTTAACACACTTCATACATTCTTTACCATAATTATCGGTAATGGTATAACTAACCACATTGGCTCTTACCTCGGTAATATTTGCTGTGCCCAAACCACTGATGGTAAATGTTTGCGCTGCAACTGTTGCATTTGGTATCTGTGTATGATCATATTTAACTGTACCCGTTGTTGCTTTTATTTCATACGGGCAACAGGTAGTATCAACCGGGCATTCTGTTTTAAATTTAATTACACAACTGTCGCAAAGCGTAGTACCGCACCAGCCATACAGGGTGATACTGTAAATTCCTGTTTGGTTTGGTGTAAATGTAAGTGGCAATGTTCCTGTTGATGGTAAACCCACAGGTGGCTGCATTGAATAGGTTACAGCTCCGTTACATTTTGCATCAGCATAACAGATTACGCGCAATCAGGAATTGACTGGTTGTGCGGAGTGGTTCCTACGTTTGGTCCGGGATGGGATCTTACCACGCTTGCTCCTGTTACGGTTTCACCAAGCTGTGACGGACAGGGAGTTTGGGGATGGTTTCCAAGCTGCACCAGTTTGCCGCCCGGTTCAGGTATGACATGGGGACCCGGATTTTATTATGATTCACCTGCCAACAGCCCGACCGGAACCGTTGACGGCATTCCCGGAAATAACTATGGTGATAATTGTATAAATTTCAACTGGAATTTTTGTTTCCAGGTAACTACGCTGAGTAACCTTACTGGATTTACAACCAGCTCGCTTGTTATAGATATGTATTCGGATTACATGGCAGGAAACTGGGGAACCAATTCATGCCAGGACCAGGTAGTTTTTGGCCCCTTATGCATAAATCCGAATTGTACCGTTACCCTTCCTACATTAAATACTACCAATGTAACATGTTTTGGAGATACTACCGGCACTGCCTTTGCCCAGGGAGTTGGCGGGTATCCTCCTTATACTTATTTATGGAGCACCGGGCAAACCACACAGTCAATATCAGGCCTTGCTGCGGGAATTTATTCGGTTACAGTTACCGATTCAATTGGCTGTGTGAAAAATGTATTTTACAACATCATTGGACCGGCCGATATGCTGGACAATGCAACAGTAACACCAATCGGTTGCGATTCTACTGGCACCGGTTCTATTGTAACTAATGTTTCGGGAGGCACAGCGCCTTATTCTTATTTATGGAGTACCACAGCAAGCAGTTCTTCCATATCCAATCTCACTGCGGGTGTATATACTTTAACCGTTACCGATTCGGCTTCATGTGTAAAAACGTTCACTTATACAATAATATCAGCAGCACCTGTTACTTTTACTACGTCTTCCACACCCGCATCCTGCGGGTTAAGCAATGGTTCGGCAATGGTTACTGTTAATTCAGGAACACCACCTTTTACATATAGCTGGACACCACCTGTGAGCACCATGGATGTTGCAACAAACCTTTTAGCAGGAACCTATTATATTACTGTTACTGATTCTAATGGTTGCTCCAAAACAGATTCTGTAGTGGTAAGTGCAACGGCTACGTTTACACTGGCTACCAGTGTCACCGCTGCGAATTGTGTTGGAACCGGGGGCTCGGCAAGTGTAGTTGTAAACGGAAGCACTGGTCCATTTACTTATTTGTGGACGCCATCAGGCGGCACGAATTCAACGGCAACCAATCTTAATTCGGGACCATATACAGTTACCGTAACTGACACTAGCAATTGCTCGATTTCAGTAGCAGTTAATGTACCGCAATTAACATCCACTATTATTGTGACTGCAACGGCAACTGCTCCCACCTGCAATCCACCTGCCGGGGGAACAGCAACTGCAATTCCATCGGGAGGTACTGCGCCTTATACGTATCAATGGTCTCCATCGGGTGGAAACGGACAGACCGCCACTAACCTGGCTGCGGGCACCTATACGGTTTTGGTTACCGATTCCAATTTGTGTACATCAACCGCCACTGTTGTAATTGACCCGATAATTCCTATCACCTACACGGCATCGTCATCAAATGTATTGTGCAATACAAATAATACAGGCACTGCATCCATACAGGTTACCGGTGGCGGAGTTTCTCCGTTTACTTACCTGTGGTCTGACGGCTCGACCAATTCTTCGCTTAACGGTGTAGCTTCCGGCACTTATTCGTTTACCATTACCGATGCAGGCGGGTGTACGGCAACGGGTACCGTTACTGTTAATCAGAACCCGGCAGTATTTGTGACAATAAATCCCGATACTACGGTTTGTTCCGGGCAGACGGTTAACCTGATTGCCAATGCAACCGGTGGAACTCCTTCGATTAATTATAGCTGGTTTAACGGACCAACATCTTCTACATGGCAGGTAAATCCGACTTCCACTACTACATACAATGTAACAGTTACTGACGGGACCAATTGTACGGCTACAGCCGCAGTTACAGTAACAACAATTGATTACCCCGTTATTTCACTAACCGGTGATGCCACAATTTGTGAGGGAACTCCCATTACCCTCAATGCTTCGGGAGGCGCAAATTACAGCTGGAGCAATGGCTCAACCGCTGCTTCACAACAGGTAAGCCCATCCGCAACAACCAATTATATTGTTACTGTAAGCAACGGAAATTGTTCATCGGTTGATTCGGTTCTTATTTCAGTTGCTTCAGCACCGGATGCCACATTCACTGCTGATACTACATCGCTCACCGTAAATTTTGTAAATAACAGCACGGGCGGTATCACCTATAGCTGGGATTTTGGTGATGGGGGTACAAGCACCGATTTCGAACCTGTGCATACTTATGGCAGTGTGGGTACTTATACGGTGATGCTGATAGTTACCAACGCCAATGGCTGCAGGGACACTGCATTTTTGATAATTGAATATATTTCATCGCTTGATTTCCCGAATGTATTTACCCCTAATGATGATGGTAATAATGATGCATTTCATCTTATTGAATACGGATTAAATTCGGTAAGTGTAGAGATTTATAACCGTTGGGGTTTAAAAATATTCAATTGGAATAAGCTGAATGGCGAATGGGATGGAAAGACCTCCGGGGGCGAAGAAGCACCTGACGGAACCTATTATGTTCTCATTAAAGCGGTGGGGCTCGATGGAACCAATTTTAACAAAAAAGGAACGCTCACTTTAATCAGGCATAAAAAATAATATTTTTTTGAGCCGGGTTTCCGGTAACCCTTTAATCAATTCTGTTTATGATGAAAAAATGCATCGTGTTAATCTTATGGATTCTTGCTTCACAGGCAACGGCACAAAACAATGACCTTACATTTCCCGAAGTCAGCCAGAAAGCAATGGTTATGCAACGTGTCGGACTTACCGATATTACGATAATATACCACAGCCCTTTGGTTAAGGGAAGAAAAGTTTGGGGCGACCTGGTTCCTTATAACGAAGTATGGAGAGGTGGTGCCAATGAAAATACAACCATCAGCTTTTCGAGTGAAGTTTTAGTTGAAGGAAAATTATTACCTGCCGGCACCTATGGGTTGCACATGATTCCTTCTGAAAAAGAATGGACAATCATATTTTCGAGAAACAGCAAATCGTGGGGAAGCTATTTCTATGATAAAACCGAAGATGCGTTGAGAGTAATTGTAAAGCCTGTTCAAAATGCTTTCCAGGAATGGCTCAGCTACCAGTTTACCGAAACTGCGGCTAACTCAACAGTTATTACTTTATGCTGGGAAAAAATAAAAATTCCTTTTAAGATTGACATCAACGTACAGGAAGTTGTGTACAGCAATATGAAAAATGAATTGAGGGGATTGCCGGGCTTTTCATGGCAGGGCCCTATGCAGGCTGCACGTTATTGCGCCAACAACAATATTCACCTTGATGAAGCGATGAAATGGATTGATCAGTCTATCCAGGCACAGGAAAATTTTACAAACCTGCGTGTTAAATCAAAGCTGCTTGCCATGAAAGGGCAGCCAGCCGAATCGGAAACGTTAATGAAAAATGCCATGAACATTGCAAACGAGGAGGAGCTTAATACTTACGGATATGAGCTGGTTAACCAGAAAAAAATAAAAGATGCCATTGAGATTTTTAAAACCAATGTAAAGCGTAATCCATCTTCGTGGAACGTTTACGATAGTCTTGCTGAAACACTGGCAATTGATGGCAATAATAAAGATGCTATTTTATATTACAGAATTGCTTTATCCAAAGCGCCCGACAATCAGAAAAACAGGATTAACAGTGCAATGAAAAAGCTGGAAGCAAAATAAAATTTTTTACAAAGTATTATACCAGGTCGAACAGGTTTTTTACCCCGGTTAATCTTTCCGCTGTAAACCCTTCAGCATATTTAACACCTATCATTCGTCCCAGTTCAAGCGGGCGGTAGTAAAGTGATTCCAAAAACTGTTTGGATGATATAGGAGTTTCGGGCTCAGCAGAATACTCATCATAGAACTGAGATTTAAAAGCTTTAATTGCTTTCATTCGTTGTTCCATGCAATCCGAAATATCAACTAAAAAATCCGGCTTCATATAACGATCCTGTATATAATGATACACGGCTTTAACACGCCATTGCTTTTGCAATTTGCCATTGTCCTTTGTTTTTACTTTTACCAGACCCGATAAAAAACAGGCATCCGAAACTAATTGCGCAGCCCGTGCGTGATCAGGATGCCTGTCGGCAATAGCGTTGGCTAAAATAATTTCAGGTTGGTACCTACGTATCATTTTAACAACCGCCATTTGGTTTTTTTTTGAATTGAAAAAAAAACCATCTTCAAAATTCATATTCTCACGAAATTGTACTCCTAATATTTTAGCAGCAGCGGTAGCTTCGGCCGCTCTTGTTTTTACATCACCACGTGTTCCGAGCTCTCCTCTTGTTAAATCAATTATTCCAATCTTTTTTACAAGCTTAATATGTTTTATTATGGTGCCGCTGCATGAAAGTTCCACATCATCGGGATGAGCCCCAAAAGCAAGAATATCTGTTTTCATGGATTCTGATTTCATTGTTTGTGCAAAGTTGAAATTTTTGCAGAACTTAGCGCAATCAACAGAGAAATAATTAAATTGAATTCAATTTTACAGCTCATCAAAAAAGAAATTCTTCTTGAATGGAGATTAAAATATTCATTCAGCGGAATACTCATTTATGTTATATCAACAATTTTTGTTTGCTTCTTATCTTTCAGGCAAATTATTGATCCTCCCACATGGAATGCTTTATTCTGGATTATACTTTTGTTTGCATCGGTAAATGCAGTGGCTAAAAGTTTTATGCAGGAAAGTCGCGGGTTACAGCTTTTTTATTACACGTTTTTAAATCCGCAGCATGTAATTCTCGCAAAAATAATTTATAACATGATTTTGCTGCTGATTTTATCTGCAATAAGTTTTTTGTTTTACATCATTTTTTTGGGAAATATTGTTGAGGACACACCAATGTTCTTTCTCGGCCTGTTACTTGGAGCAGCGGGTTTATCCTCAGTGCTTACTTTGGTTTCGGCAATAGCAGCGAAAACAAATAACAGTTCTGCACTTATGGCAATACTCAGCTTCCCGATTTTGCTTCCGTTATTGATGACAATCATCCGGTTTTCAAAAAATGCAATGGATGGATTAAGCTGGTCTGTAAATTATCCTAATCTTGCCATACTTTTAGCAATCAACCTGCTGGTAATTACGCTCGCTTATCTGTTATTTCCGTACCTTTGGCGGGAGTAAAAAACTCCTGCCTGATTTTCTTAAAAGGGAAGATAAGAACCATTCGTATTTCGTAAATTCGTAAAGATTCGTATTCATTCATGAAACATTGGTGGAAAATACTTGCGGTGTTATTGTTATACTACACAATATTTGCGGGATTGTTATTTGATGTACCGCGGCTGGCAATTTTAAACGAAACCATCCGTAATCTTTATTTTCATGTAACCATGTGGTTTGGTATGATGATTCTCTTAACAGTTTCAGTAGTGAACAGCATAAAATATTTATCGAAGTTTAACTTGCGGAACGATTTAATCTCATCAGAGGCTGCCAAGGTGGGAATGTTGTTTGGACTAATCGGTTTGGTTACCGGAATGTTGTGGGCAAAATTTACCTGGGGTGCTTTTTGGGTAAGCGATGTGAAGCTTAACGGTGCTGCAGCTACCCTTCTGGTTTATTCTGCGTATTTTTTATTACGCAACTCGGTTGAGGAAGAACATAAGCGTGCTAAGCTATCATCAGTGTACAGCATTTTTTCTTTCAGTATGATGATAGTATTTGTAATGGTATTGCCACGGCTGACTGATTCGCTTCATCCGGGCAACGGTGGCAACCCCGGTTTTGGTAATTATGATTTAGATGGAAGCATGCGCTGGGTATTTTATCCCGCAGTAGCGGGGTGGACATTACTTGGCGTTTGGATTTTACAGCTCCGTACACGTTTAAAAACAATTGAAGAAAAAATTACAATATGAAGAATAAAGCAATTCTGCTTTCCTTAATTTTACTGGTAGTATTTATTAATTCGTTTGCTCAGCCATCAGGTGAAATTGAGATGGCTGACAAATTCAGAGCGGATGGTAAAATTTATGTAGTGGTGGGAGTAATAACAATTGTGTTTACAGGAATAGTACTGTACCTTATTAATATTGACAGAAAAATTTCAAAGCTCGAAAAGAAAATTCAAAACAGTATAGAATAATTTTAAATGAAGAAAAGTTATATCATTGGTATTATTTTGATTGCTGTTGCATTCGGAATAATTATCAGTACAGTGAGCAATTCAAGCACGTATGCTTCTTTTGCAACTGCAACCACCCATGAAGGAAAAGTTTTTCATGTGGTTGGAAAATTGAATAAAGAAAAACCGTTTGAATACAATCCGCGGGTTAACGCAAACCTTTTCGGATTTTATTTAACGGATAACGAAGGGAAGGAAGTTAAAGTTTTATACAATGGTTCCAAGCCACAGGATTTTGAAAAGTCCGAACAGATTGTGATCATTGGTAAAATGGCAGGTAACGAATTCCGCGCTGCAGAAATATTAATGAAGTGCCCTTCGAAATACACCGAAAGCAATGTGCAGACAAAAAATAGTTGAATTGGTGATTTGAAATTTGAGATGGAGTTTTGCTTTTAGTCAGTGACTCCTTTTTTCTTTCTTTATAAGTAAACCGTAAACCGCAAACCGTAAACTCATTCAGTGCAATATATAGGCGAACAACTTATTTGGGGCAAAATCGGGAACCTGCTGATTGTTTTAGGCTTTACTGGGGCATTGCTTTCGTGCATTGCATATTTCTTTTCCACAAAAAATCCTCTTGAAAAAAGCTGGAAAAATTTAGCACGGATATCTTTTTTTATTCACACATTTTCAATTGCAGGAATTTTTGTTGTGCTTTATTATCTTATCCTCAATCATCGCTTCGAGTATTATTATGTGTGGCAACATTCTTCAACGAGTTTGCCTCAGCGTTACATTTTTGCCTGCTTTTGGGAAGGGCAGGAGGGGAGTTTTTTATTATGGACTTTCTGGCATACCATTCTTTCGCTTGTCATAATCCGGAAATCAGGTGAATGGGAAGCACCGGTAATGATGATAATTACAATGGTACAGGTATTTCTCTGCTCCATGGTATTAGGAATTTTTGTTTTTGATTTCAAAATCGGAACCAACCCATTCACGTTATTGCGGGAGAATCCCGATTTCATAAACCTTCCATTTGTACAAATGCCCGATTACCTTCAGCGTATTGATGACGGAAGAGGTCTGAATCCATTGTTACAGAATTACTGGATGGTGATACATCCCCCAACGTTATTCCTTGGTTTTGCAACAACGGTAATTCCATTTGCATTTGCGATGGGAGGTTTAATTACAGGTAAGTTTAAAGAATGGATTAAGCCTTCTTTACCATGGACGTTTTTTGGTGTGATGATTTTAGGTACAGGAATTCTGATGGGTGCTGCCTGGGCATACGAAGCATTGAGCTTTGGAGGCTTCTGGGCATGGGACCCGGTTGAGAATGCATCGCTCGTACCCTGGCTGACGTTAGTTGGCGCAGCTCATGTTATGATTATCAATAAAAAGAATGACGAATCACTTTTGAGTTGTTTTATTCTTGTTGTCATTACTTTTATTTTAATTCTGTATTCTACATTTTTAACACGAAGTGGAATTCTTGGCGATACTTCCGTACATGCATTTACTGATTTAGGTATGTCAGGACAGCTTTTGATTTACATGTTGTTTTTCCTTGCGTTGAGTATTTTTCTTGTGATTAAGAATAGAAAAATAATATCTGTTCGTCAGAGTGATGATAATATTTCTTCCCGTGAATTCTGGATGTTTATAGGAATGCTGGTACTGGTAATTTCATGCATTCAGATTACATTCACCACTTCAATTCCGGTTATCAATAAAATTTTCGGAACAAAAATGGCACCGCCTGCAAAAGCTGTTGAGTATTATAATTCGTGGCAGATCCCTATAGCAGTTGTCATTTCATTGCTTATTGGTATCGGTCAGTTTTTTAAATTTAAGAAATCAAATACTAAGGAAGTGTCAAAAAAACTTTTGGTTTCAATAATTGTTTCTGTCGTTGTTTCAGCTATAGCAGCAGTATTTTTAAAATTTGAAAGAGTTCATTACATCGTTCTGCTTTTTACATCCGTATTTGCCATTACAGCAAATCTCGATTATATGCTGAGGATTTTAAAAGGACGGCTTCGGCATTCCGGAGCATCTGTAGCACATACGGGTATTGGAATGATATTATTGGGTGCTTTGATTTCAAACGCAAACAGCAAAGTGATTTCAAGAAATGTTTTGAATGTTGACTTGGGAAAAGATTTTCCGAACAACGAAAACATTATGCTTACGAAGGGCGACACGCTTAAAATGGCAGAATATTATGTAACATGGTCCGGAAAGAAAAAGGAGGGGGTAAATATTTTTTATGATATAGATTATTTGAAATCAGATCATATAAGCGGAAAATTCGAAAAGCAATTTACACTTCAGCCGATTGTACAGGTAAACGAGAGAATGGGAAATGTTGCCGAACCTGCGACCAAACATTTCTTTTTTAAAGATATTTACACGCATGTAACGTATGCAGATTTGCAATCCGATGAAAGCAAAAGTGATTCAGACACCAATTACAACGCCCCGCAATCCCATAGCCTTTCCATTGGTGATACCATCAGCACTTCAAACAGCTTAATTGTTTTTTCAGGAATCAATAAAAATGCTGACAAAAAAAAATTAGAATTAACGGATCGCGATATTGCCGTTGCTGCCCAACTTGATATATTGGATGTAAATAAGAAGTATTATCGTTGTGAACCGGTATTCGTTATTAAGAACAATATTGCAATCTCCCAACCGGCATTGATTGATGAATTAGGATTGAAAATCCGTTTTATAAAAATTGACCCCGAGAAAGAGAAATTTGAAATTACCATTGCTGAGCGAAAAGAAAATAAGCGCGATTTTATCATTATGAAGGCCATTATATTTCCGCACATAAATATTTTATGGACCGGATGTATCCTGATGATAATAGGATCATGCATTGCCATCAGGAAAAGAATTAAGGAATCCGGTATCGTAAAAAATTAGCCAATAAACCTTTTCTGTTTTTTAAAACCTGCAACCTTTAAACTTCTAATGTACACCCCTCAGCACAATAAAGCGCAAGATAAACAGGAGATATTAGAATTCATGAAAGCGCATGATTTTGCTGTGCTTGTTACTTCACATGAAAATAAAATCATGGCTACCCACTTGCTTTTTTTATTTGATGGTGATGCTGAGAATTTAACCCTTGTGAGCCATATGGCAAAAGCAAATCAACAATGGAAGCAGTTTTCGAATGCAGGAGAAGTTATGGTAATTTTCCAGGGATCTCATTCGTATGTTTCGCCATTTAATTATGAAAAAGATTTGAATGTTCCTACATGGAATTACATCGCAGTTCATGCGTATGGACTTGTTTCGGTTATGGAATCGGGTGACGAGAAGCTGAAATTACTTCATCGCCTGGTAAGCCATCACGATCCCGAGTACTTCGAAAAAAAATTCAAAACGCTTCCGGAAGATTTTATCCGAAACAAAATGAAAGGAATAGTTGCTTTTAAAATTAAAGTGACAAGACTGGAAGAGCGTTTTAAGCTCAGCCAGGATAAAACAGATGTTGAAAAGCAAAATATTATTAATTCGCTTTCTTTATCCGGAGGTAATGAAGCAGCAGGAATTGTAAGTGCCATGAAAAATTTATACGATAACGATTCTAAAAAGTGAAAATTGTAATTATCGGCACAGGCAAGGTCGCAACTCAATTAGGCAATGCTTTAAAAAAAGCCGGGCATGCTATTGTGCAGGTGTTTGGGAGAAATATTCATTCCGCCCGTTTATTAGCCGGAAAATTAAAATCAGAATTTACTTCGGATATAAAAGCGCTCAATGCTTCATCAGATGTTTATTTAATAGCAATTTCAGATTCGGCAATCGAAAAAATAGTGAAGAAGATTCCGGTCAGTAGGCAAATTTTTGCTCATACTTCGGGGAGCATTTCAATGCAAGTTTTTGGAAAAAAATTTTTGAATCAGGGTGTATTTTACCCGCTTCAAACTATTACTACTAAAACAAACATAAATTTTGAAACAACTCCGATTTGCATTGAAGCTGCGAATGAATTTGCCAAAAAAAGATTGTTACAACTAGCCAAATCTATCAGCAGCGAGATTTATTTTATCAATTCAAAACAAAGAAGCGCTTTACATTTAGCTGCTGTATTTGCAAATAATTTTTCGAATCACCTTTTTGCGATTGCTGAAGATATCCTGGCAACAAATAATTTATCTTTTGAAATGCTGCAGCCATTGATTCACCAGACAGTTCAAAATATCAGGAGCGAATCTCCCTCCATGGTGCAAACCGGACCGGCTTCACGTAACGATATAAAAACAATACGGAATCATTTAAAGGAGTTAGATAAAAGCCCGTCTTACAGGAAAATCTACAAGGAAATTACTGAGAGCATTATTAAAACAAAGAAATAATATTTCAGATTTCCGAAAAGCAATGCACTATTATCAGACTTTAAAATTAAAACCTGAATCCGATTGTTACCAGAATCTTGTGATCATTAATTTTACTATAAACCCCTTCCACAATTTCATCTGCCAGCAGGTAAGGACGGTAAAATTCATTTCCCGCAGTATAGGCATATCCAATATCAACAAAATATTTTTCTTCGCGAATTCCAACTCCTCCCGAATACACAAATTTATGCTGATCGGTTTCTGTGGAGCTGAGATTACTCTTTAATAGCCCGTCATAATATCCCACCCCTGCCCGAAAAGCAAATATTTTATATTTATACTCGGCACCTGCTCTGAAATTATGTGCCTGTGAATAAACATTTTCTATCTTCTGATTTTCGTCAAAGAACGAATAACCATTGCCATCCAATGAGACCGCTGAATAATCCATAAATTCATATTCAAAACTCACAATGCCTAATTGTTGATTTACCAGCGCAAGGCTTCCAATTGCCTTAAAGGGTGTTGTCAGTTCGTAATCAAAAATACCTAACGGAGTTTGGTACGGTTCTAGCGTTCCCGATTCAAATTGTGAATGCATTGTTGAAATATATTCATCATGCAAATTATAATATGTGGGTGAATGGATAGCTGCGCCAATACGAACCATATCGTTCGGACGAATTATTAGTCCGAATTTTACATTGAATCCGTTTCCGCTTGTAGCAAGGCGTTGATCAAGGGAAAATGTTTTGAAATTAAAATATTCGGCATAGGATGAATCAATACCCGGAGTAGTTTGTTCAATTGAATTATCATGATCTATTTCCTCATAAATTACATCTTCATTATACCGAAAGTAAGGAAATCCAAGGGTAACTCCCCAGTAAATTTTGTCATTGTAATTTCCGCCAAACGAAAGCACAACTTCGCCAGCCGAACCTCGGGTTTCTCTGCTTCTTCTTTGTAGCGAACCTGCATCAGGAATCGCGCTGAAATACTGGTTTGTTGTTCCGGGTAAAGTATCAATCAAATACGTTTGCCAGCCAAGGTCGCTGGTGAAATTTGTTGGCGGGTTGCTTAATTGATCATATGAAATCCCGTTTGCAGATTCAACATATGAATCGAGCAAAGAGTTAGATTTATTTACTCCCTGGTAGCTGCTGCGGCTATGATAGCTGTTCAGCTTATTATACCCGATACCAAAGGCCCAACCTTTCCAGCCCGATTTTTTCTCTTTCGGATAGGCCCACACAAATCCAAGATTTCCGATATTAAAATTAGATTTATTATCAGTGGATTTATTCCCGAAAAATGACGTTTCGGTGGAAGTGCTTCCGAAAGCAGGAGTGAATGTAAATTCCGATTTACGGTAAACACCTATTCCTGCAGGATTGGTACTTAACGTGCTGAAATCAGCGCCTAATGCCCCAAAAGCATTTCCCATAGAAAGAGAACGGGCTGTAGCCGCTAACTGAACCTGGCTATAACGCATAGCATCAATGTCGCTTTGCGCTTTAGAATGAATAACTGGGCAAACCAATGCCACTAAGAGCATGCTCTTAAGTATCTTGTTCATGGAGTAAGATTTTGGAGGTTAAAAAAATTACCTGCGGTTTCCGCCAGAGATGTTTCTCCCGGCATTATTATTCTGGGGTTTCGGTTGAGAATACGAAACAGCCGGAGAAGAATTATTATGCCGGGGTTTTGGAGAATATGAATAATCATTATTCTGCACATTCAGTTTTGGGCGTGGCTCCGGTTTACTGTTATAATTTTTTGGAGCTTCATAGCCCGTTGGGCGCGGGCTTGAGTTATAATTATTTTTAGGATAGGAATTATCATTTCCATCTTTACCAGGCTTCATATCCGAATCAGTTCTCGGACGTGGTGCCGACTGGTAATTACTTTTAGGAACACTGTTTTTAGGAACACTATTCTTAATACTCGGTTTTGGTTCCGTTTTAATATTATTTCTAGGCTTTGGAACCGATTCATAATTAGTATTGCTTTTCGGATTCGAATTCTCAACCGGATTATTTTTCACATCCTTAACAGTATTTGTATTTGATTTTGGACGCGGTACCGATGTATAATTTTCAGAATTTTTAACCGTATTCTTTAAATTATTCTTAGCATCATTCTTTATTGTATTGCTGTTAGGCCTTGGCACAGAAGAATAACCGGAATTAGAAACTGTACTTATAATAGGTGGTGTCGGAGGATTGTCGGGAGCTATTGTTCTAGTATATAGCTGCGCAACAGACTGGCGGGGGTTGCCGGCATTTGCTCCGCTTGTTGTTCTCCGCGGCCCATAATAAATATCATTGTTACAACTGTTGTAATCATAGCTATTGTAGTAATACGGATTGCAGCCATTATATCCATTGTTACAACCATAGTTACATGGATTATAACATTGCATACAACTGTTGCATCCTCCTCCATAGTAAGGATAAGGATTATACCAGCCTGAATAGTACGGATTATAGTAACCATAATAGGGGTAACCCCAGCTAAAACTAATCCCCCAGGTAAACGGGCTGTAGTAATAAGAAGCAGGAGCCCACCAGTTATATCCCATGTAAATACTCATTCCCCACGAAGATGCATTGCAATCATACATATAAGCATTCGTGTAATAACTATCGTAATAACCCCATCCGACCGGGTGATAAAATCTTCTCAAACGTGACGAGTATGCGTAATCATAATAATCATCATTGTTGTAATAATTATTTGTAACGTACGTATTGCCGTTGTCATCCGTTGTTCTTTCAGAATAGGATGGAGTGGGATTTGAATTTTCATTATCATATTCAAATCGCGAATTACTGCTTTCATCCGAACTTCTGTAATCTGTTTGCGGTGCAGAATAATTATCTGGATTTGTTTGCGGTGATTGCGATTGTGCAGTCGGTGCATTTGCAGATGAAGATCCATAAACGTCATCATAACTTCTTCCTGAGCTGACTTCGCTGGTAGAAGAGCAGGAACTGAGTGCTGCAGCACAAACAACGATTGAGATTTGAAGCAGATTTTTCCCCGATGAATATCGGGATTTCACTCCCGACAACTCGGGATCTGATTTGCAAATTTTGGTGTTCAACATTTTAATTTGAGTTTTAAATTTGACTTTAATTTTTACCCGCGGTTTAAATTGTGTATCTGAATTTAGTTTACCAATTTTGCCCGTTCAAATTTTAGTATTCAAACATAGTACCAAACAGGTGAAATGCATATGAAGTTTAAGTGAATGATAGCAACAATATTTTCAACAATTTTTTGTCAAAATAAATTATGGGTAAAGAAATTACAAGCCGAAAAGATAATTATTCGGAGTGGTATAATGATATTGTTATAAAAGCCGATTTGGCTGAGAACTCGGCTGTGCGTGGATGCATGGTAATCAAGCCTTATGGATTTGCCATCTGGGAAAAAATACAACAGCAGTTGGATAAAATGTTTAAAGATACCGGGCATGTGAATGCTTACTTTCCACTCTTCATACCAAAATCATTTTTCAGCAAAGAAGCAGCGCATATTGAAGGCTTTGCTAAAGAATGCGCCATCGTTACGCATTATCGTTTGAAAAATGCGCCCGATGGAAAAGGGCTTATTGTTGATGAAGATGCAAAGCTCGAAGAAGAATTCATTGTTCGCCCGACATCCGAAACAATTATCTGGAACACCTACCGGAACTGGATTCAGTCGTATCGCGACCTTCCGATTCTTATAAACCAATGGGCTAACGTGGTGAGATGGGAAATGCGTACGCGTTTGTTTTTACGTACCACAGAATTTCTGTGGCAGGAAGGCCACACTGCGCATGCAACAAAAGAGGAAGCTGTTGAAGAAACATTAAAAATGCTGGAGGTATATGCTGAGTTTGCAGAAAAATTCTTAGCCATTCCGGTAATTAAAGGAGTTAAAACTGCAAACGAACGGTTTGCCGGGGCAGTAGATACGTATTGCATCGAAGCATTGATGCAGGATGGAAAAGCGTTGCAGGCAGGCACTTCGCATTTCCTGGGACAGAATTTCGCTAAAGCTTTTGATGTTAAGTTTACTTCTAAAGAGGGAATCCAGGATTATGTTTGGGCAACTTCATGGGGAGTTTCCACGCGGCTTATGGGGGCGTTAGTAATGGCTCATTCCGATGATGACGGTTTGATATTGCCTCCAAAGCTTGCTCCCATCCAGGTGGTCATTATTCCTATCTATAAGAATATGGAGCAGCTTAAACAGGTTTCGGAGTATGCTGTAAAAATTAAAAAATCGCTGGAAGCAAAAGGAATTAGTGTGAAATATGATGACCGCGATACACAAAAGCCGGGATGGAAATTTGCGGAGTATGAATTAAAAGGCGTTCCGGTAAGGATTGCGATTGGCCCGCGCGATATGGAAAACAATACGGTTGAAGTTGCTCGCAGAGATACTAAAGAAAAAACAACGGTGCATGTTGTTGACCTGGATTTGAAAATTGAGCATTTACTTACTCAGATGCAGGAAAACATTTATAAAAAAGCGCTCGACTTCAAAGATGCTTCTACTTATCATGCCGATACGATGGCGGAGTTTGTAAAAATTCTTGATGATAAAGGCGGCTTTGTGTATGCGCATTGGGATGGCACTACCGAAACCGAATTAAAAATAAAAGAGCAAACCAAGGCAACCATCCGATGCATACCCGTAAACAACCATAAAGAAGAAGGCAAATGTATTTTGACCGGCAAGCCTTCTGCCGAGCGTGTTTTATTTGCCAGGGCGTATTAAAAAAATGTCGAACGAAGAACATATCCTGCAGCTTGTAAGCGAAAAGGGAATTACTGCCATTGAAGTTTTCAATAAAAGTAAAACCGTTTTTGAAAGCATCAAATCCATTTTGCAGGCAATTGAACAGCAGCTGAAAGAAAAAATCACCGCCATTGACGCGCGCATCCCCGTAGAATATGATGACAGGGGGCGTTTAGAGGTTCATTTCAAAGTAGCGAATGATGTGCTTGTTTTTATGATGCACACCGCGGTTTTTAATTTTGAATACGCTCATTTCATTACAAAGACTTCTTATGTTAAGGAAAATCCGTTGCGCAGTTTTTGCGGGATGATTTGCGTGTATAATTTTCTTGCCGATTCCATCCGGTTTAGCAGGATTAACGACACCGGGGCGCTGGTTGCCCGTCTTTTTGTAAATAAAGAAAACCATTTTTTTGTGGAAGGAAAAAAACAGGTGGGAATTCTTTTTAATGATTTTGAAAATGAAACAGTGGATGAAAGCAAGCTTAAAAAGTTTATCGAAATCCTGCTGATACATGTTCTGGAGCTGGATGTGAATGTTTCGCCTTTTGAAAGCATGCAGCACATTACCTTGCAGCAGCTTCTCGAAAACAGCTCCCAGGCAGGCTTTTCTACCGGCAAGCGGTTTGGTTTTGTTTTGCCCGGTGTGAGTGATGATGTTTGAAAAATGTGAGGCTTTGTTTTATTCTTTCACAACCTTCCCTTTCTTAATCACACCGTTTTTGTTTCTCACCTCGTAAAGATAAATACCTTTTGCAAGTTGTTCTGTGTTTAATGAAACACTGCTTATAAATGTTTGTTGCAATAATTTTCTTGAAGTAATATCAAAAAGAATAATTTCTAAAAGTTTATTACTGTTTGTTTTAACATTCAATTCGTTTGTGACAAGATTGGGAGAAACGCTTGTCATGTTTTGAGAATCCAAAGTATTATCTATTCCTAAAGTACAATGAGGAACCAAAGGAGTTAATTCTGCAAGTGTATATAGCCGCACATCATCCAGTATGAGTTCTGTGCATCCTTGACAAATATGCCCCCAGTTAGTAAACTTAATTAGATGAGAAGAAGATGTTGCGATAAATTCAATAACATATCTTATTCCAATACCAGTAAATGGTCGAGTAGCTCTACACTTAAACATAGTATTTCCAAACCCAATATCCACTGCAAATAAGCTCGTATAAGGAAAAAGCAATCCCAAACCACTTTCACCACCTGCCCAAAATTCCAAAACATAAGTATTACCGACAATTAAACCGTTTACTGTTTGTTCTAAACTTACACCGTTAATACCTCCAAAGCTTGTATCATTGACAGGATAACCAGTTGGAATACTCGTTAATGTACAGAATAGATTATTTAAGCAAGAAGTATCATTAGCTGTAGGTGAACAAGCATGAGCAAGATTATTTCCAAAATAAGCCGCTTTAATTCCCTCCACTATAATAGTATAATTAGAATCATTTACGATTTTGGCATATGTGAGACTACCGCCTCCGGTACATGTCCAATTAGTAACATCGCATGAATAGTTATTCGAATTAGGACAAAAAGTGCTACCTGGAAAGTTTGGGATACACGTACCATTTTCAAATCCTCCATTTAATAAAAGATTATTTACATTATCACTTAAAGAATCATTTTGGTCATAACAATAAATGCAAAGTATTTGTGCATCGCAAACTCTGCAAGTGAAAAACATTATGATTAAGCAACACAGTTTATTCATGGCGACAAAAAATTACGGATAACGAAGAAGGAATTAAAGAAGTTTTTAAAAAGGGGGTTTAGTAGCTTAACTGTTCGTTTAACCACTCTGCTTGTTAAATGCTCAACTATTGTATCACGGTTAAAGCCCCCTTTTTGAAAATTTCTTTTAATTTGATTGTTATCGGATGTTTTGTAGTTTTATAAACTTCTGCCTACTACCATTATTACCGTCTGCAATTTCAAGAATATGAATTCCACTCGACAAGGTTGAAATATCAATATATGATTTCTGCCCAATAATTCTTGACGAATACTCCAATTTTCCGAGCAAATTGTAAATTTTTAATATAGCATCGAAAGCCCTGTAAGGAGCAACTATAATTAAGTAATTAAATGCTGGATTAGGTAAAATAATAAGATTGAATGGCTGAACTTCATTTCCTTCAATTGATGTCGTTAAATAGCACTGCATGGTGTCAATAGGTTGATAATTTACCAAACCTAAATTTATGTTATCATAACCGTCATAAATTCCTGATGAAATTTGAGCAAAATCAGATGTGCACCAATAATTATTTGGAATATTTACATTCCCTCCGGTCACAGAATAATATAAATTATATGAGGTATTGTTACAAATTTTATTGCAATAAATATTATCAACAGAATTATTTAAGGCAGCCTGATCTTTTCTTATGGCTTCAGCTTCCGCATTTAAATAATCTCTTTCAACATTTAATCTGTTTACAGTTGCTTTATTTGCTCCAC
>JBIOHJ010000065.1:0-18217 GCA_044448905.1 Bacteroidia bacterium
ACCATTGTAATGGTTTCACTTTTAAGAAAACTTATCAGGGATGATAACGACCGTTTGTTCTTTGCCGGAATTACAGTTATTGCCGCCAATGCCGGAGGTGCATGGTCACCTATTGGCGATGTTACCACCACCATGCTTTGGATTGGCAGGCAAATCACACCGTTAAATATTATTGCCGAACTTTTCCTGCCAAGCCTGGTTTGCATAGTAGTGCCGCTCTTGTTCTCGTCACTTTATTTAAAAGGAAATATTCCAAAACAGGACAGTATTGCAGACGGAAAATCAAAAATGCTTTCGGCAACACATCAGTCGGTGGTTTTCTTTTCAGGAGTTACAATACTAATTTTAGTTCCCGTATTTGAAAAAATAACATCCCTGCCTCCTTTCATGGGAATATTGACTGGCTTGGGTATACTATGGATTATTACCGAAATAATGCACGGGAAAAAAGATACCGAAGACAAACACCGGCTTTCTGTTACTCATGCTTTGCGTAAGATTGATATGCCATGCATTTTATTTTTTCTCGGCATCCTTGTTTCCGTTGCCGCACTCGAATCCACTCACATATTGGCTTCGCTTGCAGACCAGCTGGCTGACAAAATCGGGAATTTAAATATCATTGTATTGTCCTTCGGGTTGGTTTCTGCCGTTATTGACAACGTCCCGTTAGTTGCCGCTGCGCAGGGAATGTACCCGTTACAGCAATATCCTACCGACCACTATTTTTGGGAGTTTCTTGCCTATTGCACCGGAACCGGGGGCAGCGTGCTTATTATTGGCTCGGCAGCAGGAGTTGCTGCAATGGGAATGGAGAAAATAAATTTCTTTTGGTACCTGCGTAAAATTGCATGGCTTGCTTTGGCAGGATATTTTGCAGGCGCTCTTGTTTATATTTTGGAAGAAAATTTTTTTTGATTGCTAAAGGGATTTAACCCGGAGGCTATTTATTATTTTCAGCAGTTCTTTATAAAATCTTTATACAAATTGCTCCTGCTTTTATACTTTACTTACAGGGGCAGGCATACCTTTGTACCATAATTTAAATTGAAAGTGGTGGCAAATCTTAAGCTGAATAAAATAAACAAATCCAGTCAATACTTCTTTAGCATTTTAATTGTTGTATTGGTTTCGGCTTTGTGTTTTGGTTTGTCAGCCTACATTGGTTACAGGGTTATAGCGCTTATTTTATTAGTTACTGTTTCTCTTATCGCGATGTTTTTTGATATACTGCCGGTTTTATTGGCAGCGGTGTTAAGCGCGTTAATCTGGAATTTCTTTTTCATTCCGCCCAAATTCACTTTTCATATTGACAGCACTGAAGATGTTTTAATGTTCCTTATGTATTTTGTAATTGCGCTCGTAAACGCGGTGCTCACTATCAAAATTCGCCAGGCAGAAAAAGCAGCGCAGAAAAAAGAAGAAAAAGAAAATACACTCAAGCTTTACAGCACACTGCTTAATTCGCTTTCGCATGAACTGCGAACACCCATTGCAACTATCATAGGCGCAACAGACAACCTGCAAACACAGGATAACAAGCTTTCAGTACAAAATAAAAACGAATTGGTTGCTGAAATTTCAAAAGCATCATTGCGCTTAAACAGGCAGGTGGAAAACCTGCTCAACATGTCGCGCCTCGAATCGGGTTTCATACAGCCGAAAAAAGACTGGTGCGATATCAACGAACTGGTGCATGATGTGGTGAACAGGATAAAAGAAAATACCGAGCATCGCCCTATTAGCATTATTATTAAAGACGCTCTACCATTATTCAAAATAGATTACGGTTTAATTGAACATGTGCTCTATAATCTTCTTCTTAATGCGATTTTATACATTCCAAAATACAGCGTCATTACTGTTAAAGCGAATTGCATGGAAGAAAAATTAGTGTTGGTTGTGGAAGACACCGGCAACGGGTTTCCCGAAGATGAAATTGACAAAGTGTTTGAAAAATTTTATCGCCTTAAGAATTCAGACACGGGTGGAACAGGGTTAGGATTATCCATTGTAAAAGGTTTTGTGGAAGCCCACAACGGAACCATTAACCTGGAAAATATTGCCGAAGGGGGAGCCAAATTCACTATTGTAATTCCTGCGGAAACATCTTATATAAATGATTTGAAAAATGAATAGCCCTGAAATTCTAATTATAGATGATGAAGCGCAAATACGGAAGCTGCTTGAAATTACTCTGCAAAGCAACAATTACAAAGTAAATGAAGCAGCCACCGCAAAAGAAGGGCTGCTGTTTGCAGCCAACCATCCGCCCGATTTGATTTTACTCGATATTGGTTTGCCCGATGAGAACGGGCAGGAGGTTTTAAAAAAACTTCGTGAGTGGTACAACAAACCAATTATCATTCTTTCGGTGCAAAGCGATGAAGAAAATATTGTGAAAGCGCTAGACAACGGAGCCAATGATTACCTCGTAAAACCATTTCGGACAGGCGAATTGCTCGCGCGAATCCGTTCGTCTCTGCGTAGCCTTTCTTCCGAAGAAAATAACCCGGTAATTGATTGCAATGATTTACAAATTGATTTGACATTACGAATCGTTAAAAAGAAAAATGAAATGGTTAAGCTTACTGCAACCGAATACACTTTGCTTTCCCTGCTTGCCAAAAACGAAGGAAAAGTTTTGACGCACCAGTATTTGCTGCGCGAAGTTTGGGGGCCGGGATATATTAACCAATCGCAATACCTTCGTGTGTTTATTGCCCAGCTTAGAAAAAAGATTGAAGATGATGCCAACAAACCAAAACACATCATTACCGAATCGGGTGTAGGCTATAGGTTTGTTGCAGGAGAATAGCCACGTCTTTACAAAATCTTTATACTTTCCCCTTATAGTTTAATACGGTATTTATAGAATCCGTGGTTGCTTTGCACACTCAAATGTTTATCCAATGCAACAGTCAACAACCCGTTCTGAAAAAATAACCATTCTAAATGCAATTCCGCTCCTGGTTTGCAGTTTTCTTTTTTCAATAATCAGTTTATCTGCACAAAATCAAACAAACGATACTGTTTCAGAAGCAAAACAATCTTACACCGAGCCCTTTGCCTTTGGCGATTTCACATGGGTACAGGGAAATAACCGCCAGCATCAATCGTTGCTCGATTCAAAATATTTTACAGGCAGCGTTACTATTGATTGCAATTACAACTATTCATTCAACAAACCCATTGACCACACCAACAGCGGAAGCACTGCAACATTTCGCAGCAATGAATTCAATGTTTCGTACATAGAAGCTGGCGGAGATTTTCATGAACCTGAAAGTGGTGCAAGAGCAAGGCTTATGTTGCAATTCGGAACAAGAGCCACCGGAATTCCACGCAATGACAACACTCCCCTTCGCGGACAGTTTGATTTATACAATGCGCTCCGTTATGTAACCGAGGGCTATGCCGGAATGCACTGGAACAAAATGCACGGCATCAATCTCGACTTTGGAATTTTCAAATCCTATGTCGGCTTGCTTTCATACAACAACTTTGAGAATTGGAATTACCAGCCTTCTTACACGTCAGACAACACGCCCTGGTATTTCACAGGCGCAAGAATGCAAATGTTTCCGTCAGATAAATTAAAGATTGAATTATGGTTAGTTAACGGCTGGCAAACCTATGGAATGTTCAACGAGATGCCGGGCATAGGTTATCAATTAGTGTGGCGCCCCAAAGAATGGGCATCAATTCTTACCTGTTCTAATATCGGGTGGGATACACCGCTTAATGAAGACCGTTTTCGCTTTCATACGGATAACAGCGCAGTTATACGTTACTATAACAATCCCGGAAATAAATTTATTTCTAAAGCTGCATTCTCTTTCACTGCCGATTTAGGTTTTGAGAACGGAGGAGGCGTTGTCCCGTTTAATGGTGATTCGATAACTCCAGCGCAAAATTTTTGGAGTGTAATGTTTTACAACCGTTTTTGGTTTGGCAAAAAAGAAAAAATCGCGTGGACATTTGGAGGCGGCTACATCAACAACCCCGGAAGATATTTAGCATTGCTTCCGACAGGCAGCGGAGTGCTTACACAAAACCCCGGAGATAAATTTGAAGGTTGGGATGCGTCAACAGGCATTCATTTGATGCCGAACGAATATATTACTTTCGGAATCGAGTTCGTAACCCGTCATTCTACAGTTCCTTATTTTTCAGGACACGGAGGAGTAACTTCACCAAACGGCTGGAATCCTCCAATCGGAAATCCCGATAGTTTTGTTGCTGACCTTGTAAAGGACGAGAACCGGATTATTTTCTCTGTAATTTTCAGAATGTAGCGATATGATTACACCCATTCATTCAAAAAAAATAACTTTTGCCTCTCTTCTTGTCGCCCTCGGAATAATTTATGGTGACATCGGCACCAGCCCGCTGTATGTACTTAAAGCCATTATTGGTACAAGAGAGATTTCTGAACAACTGATTCTTGGAGGGCTCTCCTGCATTTTCTGGACACTTACACTGCAAACTTCAATCAAGTACGTATGGTTTACACTGAAAGCGGATAATAAAGGCGAAGGGGGAATTTTTTCACTGTACGCGCTCGTTCGCAAAACAAAAATAAAGTGGCTGGTGTTTCCCGCTATAATTGGCGGCAGCGCGTTGCTCGCTGACGGGTTAATAACACCTTCCATATCCGTTACTGCTGCGGTAGAAGGGTTACAGTATTTTAACCCTGAAATTCCTGTTCTTCCAATCGTCATTGTCATATTATTTCTTCTTTTTTTTATCCAGCAGTTCGGAACCAATTTTGTAGGCAGATCGTTCGGGCCTGTCATGCTGGTTTGGTTTTCGATGCTTTCTATACTCGGAATAAGCCAGCTTGCCGGGAATATTTCGGTGCTCAAAGCAATCAGCCCTTATTATGCTTATGAGCTGCTTGTAAAATATCCGCAGGGCTTTTGGCTGCTTGGCGCTGTTTTTCTTTGCACAACAGGTGCCGAAGCGCTGTATTCTGATTTGGGGCATTGCGGCCGAAAAAATATCCGCGTAAGCTGGGTGTTTGTTAAAACATGTCTTCTCATTAATTATTTCGGGCAGGGCGCATGGGCATTAAATTACAACGGCAGCACACTCGGTGACCGTAACCCGTTTTTTTCCACCATGCCCGACTGGTTTCTCTTTTCGGGAATTATTATTTCAACCGCTGCTGCCGTAGTAGCAAGCCAGGCATTAATAAGCGGTTCGTTTACGCTGATTAACGAATCCATACGCCTTAATTTCGGCCCCAGGCTTCGTATAAACTACCCGACATTGCTGCGCGGGCAGCTTTATATTCCGAGTGTAAACTGGGTATTATGCCTCGGATGCATAGGTATTGTTCTCTATTTTAAAGGCTCAACAGGCATGGAAGCCGCCTACGGCCTTTCCATAATAATTGCTATGATAAGCACATCGCTCCTGCTCAGCCATTACCTGTTTCTCAAGCGGTATCCTTTCTATGTGATTATTCTTTTGCTCGTAATGTTTTCAATTATTGAAATTTCTTTCCTGGTTGCCAACCTCAGCAAATTTCAGCATGGCGGATGGGTTACGCTGGTAATAACCGGTTTTCTTACCGCGAATATGTTTGCGTGGTTCAGGGCGCGTAAAATCCGCAACAAGCTGGTTGAGTTTGAAAAGCTGGATGATTATTTACGGCTTATAACCGAATTGAGCAACGATACTTCGGTTCCAAAGTATGCGACCAATTTGGTTTACCTGACAAGCGCCAACAGGCGCGATGAAATTGAAAGCAAGGTGATTTATTCCATTCTCCAGAAGCAACCCAAGCGTGCCGACATTTACTGGTTTGTTCATGTGGATGTAATGGACGAACCCTATACCATGGAATACAAAGTGCATGAGCTGGTGCATCATAAAATAATTCATGTGGATTTCCGGCTTGGTTTCAGGGTAGAACAGCGCATTAACCTCATGTTCCGGCAGGTGGTGGAGGATTTGGTTGCTGGTAAAGAAGTGGATATACGCAGCCGTTACCATTCGCTCGCTTCAAAAAATGTAACAGGTGATTTTAAATTTGTAATCATCGAAAAGCATATTTCGAATGAAAATGAATTCCGGCTTTTCGAAAAGATAGTGCTTGATATTTACGAAATGCTTAAGTTGTTCGGGCTTCCCGAATCCAAAGCATTCGGGCTTGATACCAGCTCGGTTACTGTCGAAAAAGTCCCTTTGGTTTTAAACCCGGTTGGAAAAATAAATTTGAAACGGATAGAGTAATTTTATTTTTCATTTTTTGGAGTGATACCGGAGGCGGGAACTTTGTTCCGGTGGCCGTATCATTTGATACGATGGTCGTATCATGTGTTACGAAGGCCGTATCATTTGCTACTGAGGTCGTATAATCTTCTACGATGTCCGTATCATTTGCTACGGAGGCCGTATAATCTTCTACAGGGGTCATATCATTTGCTACGGTGACCGTATAATTTTCTACGGGGGTCATATCATTTGCTACGGTGACCGTATCACTTGCTACGGAGGTCGTATAATTTGCTACGATAGCCGGAAAATTTGCTCTGATGATTGAAAAATTTGATTTTCACCTTTGTAGCAATTACCTCAAAGAAGTTGCATGTTTTGTATATTTCGGTTCATGTTTACATGAGGAAATGAGATGTTAAAACCTGACAGGAACTGCGCGACCCGTCAGGTTTACAATAAAAAAGTATATTTACGGATTACTTTTTATTTTCATGACTGCCACTTCAAAAACCCTGTTTTTCTTCCTGGTTGCTGCCCTGCATGTTTCTTTTACTGCTGCAGCACAGCAGAAAGATACAGCCAAAGCCATTAAAAGGGATACCGTTATTATTGAAAGAATAATAGAACGGGAAGCACCTCAAGAAGAAAATAGCATTGATAAGTCGTTGCAGATTTTGGAACTTACCGCTTCTTTTTTTGATAAATCATTGACTGTTCTTAGCATCATCCTGAGCATAGTTGCTGCATTTTTCATTTTCATCGGATTAAAAGAATATAGGGAATGGAAAAAAATGAGAGAGGAGTTTGGAATAAAAATAAAAGAAACGGAAGAGAAGATGGAAAAAGTGAAAGAAGATGCCAACCTAATTACAGCTATGAGGGAGAAATTGGAAAAGGAAACAGATGCTTTAAGAAAAGAGATGGCAACAAAAAAAATTGATTTGTCCTCTATAGAAAAGCCGCCTGAAGAAACAAAACAAAAATTAAATGAACTGGGCAGCAAATTGGAATTTTTAGAAGAAATAGGCGGGAAACTAACTGCTGAGGATTATAATAGTCGTGGTAATGACTTGTATTATAAAAACAAATTTGACTTAGCTCTGCGAGCATTTCAAAAAGCAATAGAACTCAAACCTGATTTTGCAGACTCTTGGAATAATAAAGGTTTTGTTCTTGATGAACTTGGACAATATGAGGATGCATTAAAGGCATATGATCAAGCCATAAAATTCAAACCTGATTATGCAGAGGCATTGATAAATAAAGGTGTTTCTCTTGGCAAACTTGAACGATATAAGGAAGCATTGGAAGTATACGACCAAGCTATAAAATTCAAACCTGATTTAGAAACGGCATGGAATAATAAAGGTTTCGCACTTGATGAACTTGAACGATATGAGGAAGCATTGGAAGCATACAACCAAGCCATAAAATTTAAACCAGATTATGCAAATGCATGGATTAATAAAGGCGTTAGTCTTAATAAATTGAAACGATATGATGAAGCATTTAAAGTCTTCGAAAAAGCAAGAGAGTTAAATCCTAAATATGCCCCTACCTGGTTTAATATATCCTGTATATATTCTTTACAGAAGAACAAAACCCTTGCTTTACAAGATCTTTCGAAAGCCATTGAATTAAATCAGAAATTCAAACAAGACGCTAAAACAGACAAGGATTTCCAATGGTTATGGGAAGATGATGATTTTAAGAAATTAGTTAGTTAAGAAAAAAATCCCCGCTCAAATGCGGGGCTTTTCCTATATATCTACCGTGTGGTTTTGCTTAAGACGAAGACGAGAAAGGGGATGAGTGAGGGGGGCTTTAATCTTTACGTGTTAATAATTCTCCCTTATTTATTCTCGCTTCAAACCTAAGTTGTTCTAGGGCGATTGGTGATAAGTGAAGTGCTGTCTTATAAATATTGATATAATCATCCTTTCCTAACGCATCCCATAACCAATTAGGTTTGAGATTTGATATATTCTCCTCCTTCTTTTAATATTCTTGCAGCTTAGAATTTTGAAGGGCAAATTCGTGTACTTTATCATTAAATTTCAATCCTGATTCAATATATACTTTCTTTGTTTCTTCCGTTGCATTAATATAATAAATACTTTTTTCAAAATCCTCATTCTCTATATATGCTCCTTTTTGGTCGAACCCTATATACCGTGAAACCATAACTGAAAAAATATCTGAACCAGCATTTGGCGAAAAGGATATTCCTATACTATCTTTTTCAAGGGGTATTATTTTATCTGAATAGTATAAAGTTAAAACATATAATACTGAAAGAACATCAAAGAGATATTTTATACTACCAAATTTAAGAGAGTTTACCCTGTCATGTTTGATGTTTTGATAAGAATTATTCCAACTAAAAGTTTCAATGGTTTTGCCGGTTCTCTTTTCATTTTTTACAAATGGCATTAATGTTTTGTTAGTTTGAAAGCAATTCACTGAACTAATTAAAACTACTTTTTTATCCAAAGACCATTTTTTGATTAGAAAATCAAGTGCTTCGTCATCATATTTAATGTGTCCGGTTTTAATCCCACCATTTTTAGAGTAAAGTTCTTTTGAGAGAGATTCAATTTCAATTGAAGCTCGTAGAATTAGGTCTGAAATTTTCGAAGAGTAAACTGATAACTGTTCATCGTTAATATGAATGTTATACATGAGTTTCGAAAACTCCGATTCAAGATTCTTGAAAACTGGCCAGTAAATATTCATATTGCACTTTTTGCAGAACAGAAAAATCAAAAATAAAGGATTATCTTAGATATAATGTGTTACTCCAAATACATCACCTGTTTCACTTCATTTCACCTGACGGGTCGCGCAGCCCCCGTCAGTGTGAATAGTTGATGACAAAACTATAAAAACTACGAATCATGCTGACAAATCGAAAGCAATCTGCAAAAGGTTTGTTGGTTAGAAGAACTTTGTTAGCTTTGAGTGGATATTAATCTGCACCCCTTACTAATTTTTAAGCTTCAGTTATGAAGATAAAATTACCAATCACCATTCTGTTGCTTGTAACATCAAACTTTTCGGATGCACAATACGCCTGGTATCAAAAAGCAAACGTTGGAGGAATGAACCGCCAGAATGCTGTTGGATTTGCAGCAGGGCAATATGGCTATATAGGAACGGGCAGGAATCTTGAAACGCAAACAGTGCTAAGGGATTTTTGGCGTTATGATCCTGCAAATGATACCTGGACTCAAGTGGCAGACTTTGGCGGAACCGCAAGGTATGCGGCATCGTGCTTTGTAATAAACGATACTGCTTATGTGGGTTGCGGGAATGAGAATATTGCCGTGTATCATTTTGTAAAAGATTTCTGGAAATACAATCAAGGCACCAATACGTGGATAAAAGTTGCCGATTTTGGCGGCAATGCAAGGTATGCCGCACCGGCATTTGCTATTGATACAAAAGGCTATGTTGGCACGGGGTACGACCAGGTTACTCCCCGGTACCAGGATTTTTGGGAGTATAATTCCATAACCGATACATGGGTACAAGAAGCAGATTTTCCCGGAGGGTCCAGGGAACATGGTGTTGGTTTTGCAATTGACAATTACGGATATATGGGAACCGGCTGGGATAATTCTTCTTCTTCAGATTTTTATAAGTATGATCCTTCAAATAATGCCTGGACACAAATTGCCGATTTACCTACTGCCGCTACCAGTGCAACCTGTTTCGTTTTGAACAATGAGGGATACGTAGGAACAGGGTCTGTGACTTATCCGGCAGTAAATTTTTTCAGTCATTTTTGGTATTATACTCCGGCAACAAATACATGGACGGCTATTGCCGATTGCAGCCCAACTCCAAGATTTAATGCAGTTGCCTTTTCTATTGGTTCTGCGGGCTATTGCGGAACGGGTGGATTTTTAGATTTTTTTAATCACGATACAGTTGATTTTTGGAAATACGCGCCTTCAGCAGTTGGAATTACTGACATTACAAAAGAAGAATGTGATATAAATATTTTTCCTAATCCTGTAAATGAAAAATTAAATGTTACTGTAAACAATAAAGAGCTTTCAGAAATTATTCTTTATAATGTTACGTCTGGAAAAATTCTGCAACAGCAATTTTCAAATTCTGTTTCTTTAAACACCGCACAACTTTTAAAAGGAATCTATCTTTATGAAGTGCGAAATAAAAACGGTGTTATTAAAAAAGGAAAAGTTGTTAAAGATTAAGCGGAACACATTTTAGCACGCTTAGGTTTTATAGTAAACCCAGCAGGAGAATTCCTACCTGCCGGGTATGGGGTTGCATTCTGAACAGTACAATTCATTTATCTCCTCATATTCTAAAAGTTGCATGCTCGCTCCTCCTTTGTCGCAAGGATTGAAAAAATTACAGAACCTTTTTGTATTTAAGTTTATTGCATTTAAAGTAGCTTTTTTAAATTTATCAGTGAAATATGTATCCGGTTGGAAGAAGAGTAGGTTTAGGTAATAGAATAACAGGTCTTCGTTAATATTAACATTGCCAACTATTGGTTCGATTATTTCCTGTGCCCATTCAAAATGTGAATAGAAAGAGTAGTATTTTGCCAACGAATATGTATCTTCATCTGTGGACGAAATGTGTCTATAGATTATTCGAATCTTATTTAATGATGAATCTTTTCCTTCGTAATCAAATGCTCTCATTTGGTCTTCACTCTTTAAAATATAATAATTAATTTCCATTCGCTTACTCAAAATATCAGAAATCCCCTGTTTATTTAAATTTTCAATTTCGCCAGGTAAAAGAACTTTTGATAAACTATCATCTGAAAATTGCCATAAGAAAAATCTCATGACGCATATATTGTAATTTAACTTTCCGTTGATTGAATCAAGTTTCCTTATTTCCAATAAATTCTCAAGAGCCTCGTATTCGTAAGTTTCTTTGAGTATGTATTTATAAATTTCTCTATCATTTAGTAATGGAGAATATTCCTTAGAATTCGGGACTTCAATTCTCCTTATAAATTCTATTGGTAGTTTTTTGTCTATAATCCTGTTTGCTATTTCTTTTAAAATGTTTTGTGAATTTGAGATTTCTTTTGCTGCAATTGCTTTATTAAATTGCTTTAAGATGGAAGAATCACTTTCAGTGCTAAAATGCGTTTTATTTTCTAGGTACAATATTGCAACTACCTTTCTGTGGCGAGCCAAAATAGGCTCCGCTTCTGACAGAAGTTTTGCATCTGTAAGTTTTTGTTTGATTTCAAGTTTTGACAGAGGAGAGAGGTTTTCAAATTTTGTACCTTTAATATCTTTAAAAAAATCTAACCAATTTTCGGCAGTGATAACATTTATTCTTTCTATTGAAAGCTGATATTTTTTTAAGGCAACAATCATACTCTCAGCTCGCTTGGACATTAGTTCTTTATTAACTGTTTCAGGGCCTTCAATGGAAGAATAGGCTCGTATCTCTACCTTTTTTATTGATGATGAAGAAAGATTTATTGAATTGTAATATTTTTTCAAATAAGAGAAATCAAATGTTGAACTTCCTTTAGTAAAAGGAATTTCAATATCAATTTTACTGGAATAAAGGAAAAAATCATCTTTATCTACTTCTACATTGATGTATTCATTTAAGAGGGTATCAGTAAAAAAGCCCATTGGCAAAAGTTGCCACATATCTCTTTCAATATCTACAAAATTTGTATAATAACATATCTTATTAGTATATAAAATAACCAGGTTCCCTTCTATTTCTTTTCCTACTAAAGACAATGGGATATTTCCAATTTTTGTAAAAATTCCATTGTTATATAATTCACTTGAACTTTCAAGTAAGGCATTTTTATATTTTGCTTGCAACATTAAGCCTTTTGGAATTCCTGCCTTTACGGAAGTTTGTTTCGAACAATTATACCGCTCTTTAGAGATTAAATCAACAGAAACTCCGTAAGAATTATTCTTAAATATTTTGTCAAACCAATTTTTATCGTTCATTGCAAAATATACTTCGCCATCCGAATTTATCTGTATTCCGAATAAGACTTCTTTAGGCATCTTTTCGATTAATATCTGGCAACTGCTGCAATAAGTACCGTTCCTTCCATCAAAAAATGTTGATTTATTCTGACCCTGACAAAAAAAGCTACTGACAAAAAAAGCTGAAATAAAAAAAAGCCTGAGAATATTTTTATACATGATTGTCTTTAAACATTTCGCTTTTTTGAAACTTAATTTCCACGAACAAATTTGCTAACAATAAGTGGCTTTCATAGTTCATCAACTGAGACCATTTAAGTGTTTTGCTGTGTTAAGCAAGGTACATCACCTGCTTCACCGCCTTAATAACCCGGGCGGGATTAGGTAAAAAAGCTTCAATCAAGGTAGGAGCATACGGCAGGGGAACATCGCCACCCATAACGCGTAGCACCGGGGCATCAAGAAAATCAAAAGCATCTTTTTGCACCTTAAAAGCAACTTCGGTGGCAATGGCAGCGAGGGGCCACGACTCTTCGACAATAACCAGCCGGTTTGTTTTTTTAACGGAAGCAATTACGGTATCGTAATCAATAGGGCGCACGGTACGCAAATCAATTACCTCGGCATTTATATTTTCTTTGGTAAGCTCTTCGGCAGCTTTGAGCGCCACCTTCATCATTTTGCCAAACGATACGATGGTTACATCGTTGCCGGTGCGCTTAATATCAGCCACGCCAATGGGCATTAAATATTCGCCTTCGGGCACCTGTCCTTTATCGCCATACATCTGCTCGCTTTCCATAAATATAACAGGGTCATTATCACGAATTGCTGATTTAAGCAACCCTTTGGCATCGGCTGGGTTTGAGGGAACTATGACTTTTAAGCCGGGGCAGTTTGCATACCAGTTTTCGAATGCCTGCGAGTGCTGCGAGCTTAACATTCCTGCTGATGCAGTGGGCCCGCGGAACACAATGGGAACAGTAAAATGCCCGCCACTCATGCTCATCATTTTAGAGGCGTTGTTTATTACCTGGTCGATGGCAACGAGCGAAAAATTAAATGTCATAAACTCGATAATGGGGCGCAGCCCGTTCATGGCTGCGCCTACCCCGATGCCGGCAAAACCAAGCTCGGAAATGGGAGTGTCAATTACACGCTTTGCCCCGAACTCATCGAGCATGCCCTGGCTTACTTTATAAGCGCCATTGTATTCGGCAACTTCTTCGCCCATAAGAAATACATTTTCGTCACGTCTCATCTCTTCGGAAAGAGCTTCACGCAGGGCTTCACGGAATTGGATTTCGCGCATGGGGGAAATAGTTATTGAGTTAGTGAGTTATGAGTTAATGAGGGAAGAGGTAATTAAGGAGGGCAAAAGTAAAGATTAATCTTCTTCGATGCCATTGAGGGAATTGTAGGCTTCTTTTAATTCGTTGAGAGTCTTTATATCGTTTTTGTTTTTCGCCAGCGCAATGCCTTTATTGTATAGCTCGTTTGCTTTTTCTTTTTCATTGAGCGTGGCAAGCAGGTTTCCGAACTGGTAATACAAAGGCAGGTAACCGGGATGCAGCTTGTATAGAATGGAAAAAAACTCCTTCGCTTTGACAAGCGCGTGCACTTTTATATACTCCAGCGCGAGGGCGTACAATGTAAAGGCATCGTTCGCGTCTTCTTCAAGAAACTTTTCAAGTTGTTGTATTCTGTCGGTTTGCATTCTTTCAAAAATATTTTTTTATTGAAGTCGGATGACTAAATTCGCACACTTATTTGAGAAGTTTGAGGTTTCAAGTCTAAGGTTTAAAGTTATTAAAACCTTAAACTTGAACTTTAACTTTAAACTTTAAACTTTTATGCGCATCCTTGTTTGCATCAGCAACGTTCCCGATACCACCACAAAAATAAATTTTACTCCCGATAATAAGGCATTGGTTACGCAGGGCGTTCAGTTTATTATCAACCCATACGATGAAATTGCCCTTACACGGGCTTTGGAACTGACTGAAAAAAGTGGCGGAACGGTAACCGTGATAAATGTGGGAGATGTTTCGACTGAGCCAACCATACGCAAAGCATTAGCTATTGGAGCTACGGATGCCATTCGTGTAAATGCCGCACCGCGCGATGCATGGTTTGTTTCGAAACAGATTGCCGAAGTGGCTAAAAAAAATAATTACGATTTGATTTTAACCGGCCGCGAAAGCATTGATTACAATGGCGCGCAGGTAACGGCTATGGTTGGTGCGCTGCTCGATATTCCTTCGGTGAGCAGCTGCAAATCGCTTACGATTGAAAATAATACCGCTACGCTTGAAAGAGAAATTGAAGGCGGCAAGGAAGTTATTTCGTGCCCGCTGCCTGTTATCGCGGGAGCATGCGAAGGAATGGCTGAGCCACGAATACCCAATATGAGAGGGATTATGGGCGCACGCACAAAGCCATTAACGGTTGTTGAAGCTGTTGAAGTTCCGCAATACACCAGTGTTGTTAGTTACGATAAGCCAAAACCACGCAGCTCGGTTAACCTGGTTGCGGCAGATGATGTAAATAAATTAGTTGAACTGCTTCATGGGGAAGCGAAGGTTATTTGATGGTAGTATCAAGACACAAGTATCAAGTATCAGGATAAAAAATTATACATGTCAGTTTTAGTTTACGCGGAACATTCAGGAGGGAAGTTTAAGAAATCAACATTTGAAGTGATTTCGTATGGATATGAAATTGCGAAAAAGACGGGTGGTGATGTAACGGTAATTTCCATTGGAGATGTCGCGGAAGATGAATTAAAAAAGCTTGGTGCTTACGGTGCAAAAAAGATATTGAATGTTTCGCTCGATAAGCTTAAAACTTTTGTTAACCAGGCTTACGGTGCTGTAATTGCTGAAGCAGCAAAATCCGAAAACGCGAAAATAATTGTCCTGTCGGCTTCGTTTTCGGGAAAAGGACTGGCACCGCGTGTAGCCGTTAAGTTAGATGCAGGATACGTGGATGGAGCTGTGGCGCTTCCCGATACATCAAACGGATTTACTGTAAGGAAAACAGCATTTTCAGGAAAAGCATTCGCTGATGTTACACTAACTTCCGAAATAAAAATTATTACCCTTGTTCCCAACTCATATAAAGTTGTTGAAAATTCTCAGCAGGCTGAAATAGTACTATTCTCTCCAACAATAAAAGATTCCGACTTCAGCACCATGATAAAAGAAATCGTGCGTGCATCCGATAAAGTTTCGTTGCCCGATGCCGAGCTGGTTGTTTCGGCAGGCAGAGGATTGAAAGGACCTGAGAATTGGGGAATGATTGAAGAGCTTGCAAATTTATTGGGCGCTGCTACGGCCTGTTCAAAACCCGTAAGCGATGCCAACTGGCGCCCTCACAGTGAACACGTAGGTCAAACCGGAATTGCCATAAGCCCTAATTTGTATATCGCAATCGGAATTTCGGGAGCCATACAACATCTTGCCGGAGTGAGCTCATCAAAAACTATCGTAGTAATAAATAAAGATCCCGAAGCGCCATTCTTCAAAGCAGCCGATTACGGTATTGTTGGCGATGCCTTTGAAGTGGTTCCTAAATTAATTGAAGCGATAAAGAAATTTAAAGCGGCACATGCGTGAGAATATAGTTCAAATTGTTTTTTTATATTGATATTTTATAAATGGATTTTTTTTATTTTTATAGTCCGAAATGAAGAAGATAAAATTAGAGATTATAGGCTTGTCATTCAGCCAGACACAGTCGGGTGCGTATGCGCTTGTTTTGGGAGAGCAAACCGGGAAAAGAAGATTGCCTATCATCATAGGAGGATTCGAAGCGCAGGCAATTGCCGTTGAGCTCGAGAACATGACACCAAGCCGCCCGCTTACTCACGATTTGTTTAAAAACTTTGCAATCGCTTATGGAATTGCCGTGGAGGAAGTGGTTGTGTATAATCTTAAAGAAGGTATTTTTTATTCCAAGCTTCTTTGCAATGACGGGCAGAAATCGCTGGAGATTGACGCACGCACGTCAGATGCCATCGCTATGGCAGTACGATTTAACTGCCCTATTTATACCTACGAATTCATTCTTTCGCAAGCGGGAGTTTTACTCGATGACGACAGCGCCATTATTGATGAACCCAAGGTTGGAAAAGAAAAAGAGAAAGAAAAAAAACCATCAGTAAAATCTTCAGGCAAACACATCGAGTACTCCGCCATGACCATTGAGGAACTCAAAGAGTCGCTTATGCGAGCCATTGACGAAGAGGCTTATGAGAAAGCATCTAAAATCAGGGATGAATTAGCGAAAAGAAAAAAAACCTCTTAACTTGCGCGCATAATTTTAAAAGGTATGCGCTACTTTTTTTTACTTCTTTCCATTTCCTTTTTATTTTTTTCTTGTTCAAATAACAAGCCTCCATCCATTTCTGATTCCGTTGCAAAAAAATGGAAATATGTTTCCATTAAGGATATAAGTGGTAATACCGCAAAACAGGTAAGCGATTCAGATTATTTTTATTTGGGCGCAGCCGGCAATGCACAAACCTTCAATTACGATCTCGCAAAAGAAAATATTCACTCTTCCGGAAATTGGCAAATCCAGGATTCTACCCTTGTTCTCACCTATGATTTAAAACCTGCAGAAACTGAAATTGATTCGTCAAGCTATCGGGTTACAGATAAAAATCCTGAGCTGATTTTATTTAACGAAGGAAAGGAAATTACAAAAATTACACCTGAAGGATTGCAGAGCGACCATGTTGTCAGAAAATTTCATGTGCTGGTTTGTAATGACAATGACCTGGTAATTGAAGAAAAAGGAATAACGTTTTCCTTACACTACACAAGTGTTATCCCTGAAAGCAACATAAGCTTTTATTCTCTTTTCAGGGGGATGATTGGTATTCTTGTGCTTGTGCTTATTCTCTATTCATTAAGCACTAACCGTAAAGCAATTTCATGGAAGCTGGTTATTTCCGGTATTTTATTTCAAATCATTTTCGCGATTGGTGTTTTAAAAGTATCTTTTATTAAAGCTGCATTCGACAGCATAAGCAACTTTTTTGTTATTGTATTAAAATTTACCCGCGAAGGATCGGGATTTTTGTTTGGAAGCCTGCTGGATGTAAACTCCAACGGATTTCTTTTTGCTTTCCAGATTTTACCTACCATCATTTTCTTCTCGGCATTAACAAGCATGCTGTTTTACCTGGGCATTCTTCAAAAAATAGTTCATGGGCTTGCGTGGATGATGGGTAAGGCGATGAAAATTTCGGGGGCAGAAAATTTATCCACCGCTGCAAATATTTTTCTCGGACAAACCGAAGCCCCGTTAATGATCCGGCATTTTCTTCCGCAAATGACACGTTCCGAAATTCTTTGCATTATGATTGGAGGAATGGCAAATACTGCGGGAGGAGTTCTTGCCGCTTATGTCGGGTTTCTTGGTGGTGCCGATCCCGTTCAGCAATTATTTTTCGCGAAGCATTTGCTCGCTGCATCGGTAATGTCAGCCCCGGCTACCATAGTTGTTTCAAAAATGATGATTCCCCAGACCGAACAGATTGATGAGACACTGCACGTTTCAAAAGAAAAAATAGGAACTAACCTGTTAGAAGCAATCGCAAACGGTACGACTGATGGAATAAAGCTTGCCGTTAATGTTGCCGGAATGCTTATTGTTTTTATCGCGCTGATTGCAATGGTGAATTATACGCTCAATGATTTTATCGGCAACGCAACAGGCTTGAATAGTTATATAGAAAAAATAACGCACGGACGTTATCATGGTTTTACACTCCAGTTTATGCTCGGATATATTTGCGCTCCCATATCGTTTCTTATTGGTGTATGTAAAGAGGACATGATTTACGTAGGGCAGCTGCTTGGCGAAAAAACAATACTGAATGAGTTTGTTGCTTACATTTCGCTTTCCGAAATGAAAAGTTTGTTTCATGAACAAAAATCAATCATCATGGCAACTTATATTCTTTCCGGCTTTGCAAATTTCGCTTCCATCGGAATACAAATAGGCGGTATTGGCTC
>JBIOHJ010000066.1:0-18170 GCA_044448905.1 Bacteroidia bacterium
ACTTTGGTTACATCATATGAAATCAATCCCCCATCCTTCTCCACCAAAAGCGATTTCATTTTTTTGTATCGCTTCGGGTCATCTACATCAAGAAAAACCTGCAAATCGCCTTTTACCCCATGTGTGCGGATTATCTTACCAGCGAGATAACATTCTTCTTTGTTCATGAGGAGATTAAAAATAAAAAGTGCCGTCCCGCCTGAGGCGGGACGGTCACATCATAAATTTTAAGGGTTAATTAAGAGTTGCCTTCTGTGTTTTCTGCAGGTGGTGTTGATTCACCTTCTGCCGGTGCTGCTGGCTCAGCAGGTTCTACCGGAGCAGGTATTGCAGCAGCTGCAGCAGCGGAAGCCGCTTCGGCAGCAGCAATGTGCTTGGCAGCAACTTTCTCAGCAATTTTTTGCCTCAATTTCTCTTCTTCCGATAAACGGTTCTTGACAGAATCTTTTTTACTGTTTCGTACCGCATCTATTTTTTGCGCAACCTTAAGGTTTTTTTGTTCAAGCCAGGCATTGTACTTTTCATCGGCTTGTTCCTGAGTTAGCGCGCCTTTTTTAACACCTTTATTGAGGTGCTGGCGGAACAGGATTCCTTTGTAAGAAAGGATGGCCCGCGTGGTATCGGTGGGCTGTGCACCTTTGGCAAGCCAGTCTAAGGCTTTGTCCATGTTGAGTTCGATGGTGGCGGGGTTGGTTTTGGGGTTATACGACCCAATGTTTTCGATATACTTACCATCCCTTGGAGCACGACCATCAGCTACCACAATGTGGTAATACGGATTGGCTTTTTTGCCGAATCGCGCTAATCTGATTTTTACTGGCATTTTTTGATAGTTTTTGTTATGATTTGTTTAGCTTTCCCGTAGTATCCAACTAAGGGGGCGCAAAGATGTAAAAATTTTCTTTACGAGCCACAATAGCCTGTAAAAGGTTTTGTATTGAATTCTGAACGACTAATGAATTATGGTTTCAATAATTTTGGTACAAAAATTTAGGCATCACTATTGTCATGCATTCATAAAACCAAAATAATCAATCGTATGAAAAATAAAATTTTAATCGCATCAGCCTTTACATTTTTCCTGGTATCCTGTTCAAAGGTTCCCATCACTAACCGCAAGCAATTAAACATGCTTCCCGAAAGCCAGATGATTGCCATGAGCCTTACCAGCTACCACGATTTTCTGAAAGAACACCCGCCCGTTCCGTCTGCCGATGCCAATGCGCAACTGGTAACAAATGTTGGCAAAAAAGTTTCTTCTTCCGTTGTGCAATTTATGCGTCAGAATAAAATGTCCGACCGTATTAACGGTTACAAGTGGGAGTTTAATACGGTTCAAAGCAAAGACATTAATGCCTGGTGCATGCCCGGTGGTAAAATAGTGGTTTATACGGGGCTGCTTCCCGTTACGCAGGACGAAGCCAGCCTTGCTTTTGTGATGGGGCACGAAATTGCTCATGCTGTGGCACGCCACGGCAACGAGCGAATGAGCCAGATGCTGCTTGCTGCTTCCGGTGAAATTGCCCTTGACGTTGCCCTGCGTAACAAACCGGCCGAAACACGCGCAATGTTTCATACCGCTTATGGTTTAGGAGCTACCGTGGGCGCCATTCTTCCTTTTTCGCGTTTGCACGAAACCGAAGCCGATAAGCTGGGAATGATTTTTATGGCAATGGCAGGTTACGATCCGCACGTTGGCATTGGCCTGTGGCAGCGTATGTCAAAGGCAAGCGGTGGCGGCAAACCTCCCGAGTTTTTAAGCACTCACCCCAGCGACCAAACACGTATTAATAACATTAATGCTTATATGCCTACGGCTATGAAGTATTATAAGAAATAGAAGTCGGATGTCGGATGTCAGAGGTTTGATGAAAGAAAAATAAAATCTTCAATCGGCAATCATGCATCTGAAAAGCGCGCTCCAGGGGCCGCTTTTATTATCGTTGCGGATGTTCTTGTAACGCGCATATCCGAAAATCTTTTTCCCGGCATCGGCCACATCCAGCTTAATAATAAATTTTGCTTTGGTGCTGATAAAAGTTTGCGTGCAATCGCCCGGGCTAACGGGCGGCACTGTCGCGATAATGTATTTTACTTCGATGGCATCGGCAAGCGGGTACATGGACGAACGGCTGCTATCGGTTGCAATGCGCACATCCATGCTTATCCATCCGCCATTCATTGTGATGGCTTTTACCATAGGGGATGCATCAATGATTGGGCGCCTGCTTTTTTTACTATCAATGTGTTTCAGGCTCATACCGGTTCGCGCTGAATTGCTGATTAAAGTATTGCCCGCAATTTGCTCTTTTACAAATGTGCGAAGCACACGGGTATAACTCACCCGTTGCGTGCGGTGGGTAATCACATCGGTGCTGGTACGTGTGGCCGGATTGGTTTTATTCTGATAAGCAGTTTCGTAAGGCGTACGCGCGGTTTGCAGCTTGTTAAAAGCTGCAGCGCTTATATTCCAGGCTGCAAGATTTGCCTGGCAGGTTTCAGAAAGAACTTTCTGGAACATAAAGAAGGCGGCATCCTTTCTCGGAATATAGTCTGTTTGCATTTTATTAATGTTTCGGGTTATTGCTCATGAATAACATGCTGCAATATTAAAAAAACAATTTATAAATTGCAAATTATAAATTATATATTGAAAGATATAAAAATTAGATTGCAAGTTATAAATTACAAATTGAAGTTTATAAAAGGTAAATTATAAACTATAAAATATATATTACAATTTATAAATATTATTTTGAAGTTTATAAATTATAAATTGAAATATATAAGTTATAAATTGGAGTTTATAAAGTATTATATTAAAATTTTAGGCTAAAATTGATGAAAAATCAGTGTATTTTGATTAAAAACATATTCAGAAAGGCATTAATTATAATATTCCTCCACCGAGATGCCCTGTTCCCGATTCATAATAACCAGAATCATGATTGTTTCTTTCTTCAAAAAACTCGGCTGAACCCGGAAGCGGTTTCTTTAAAATAGCCGTTAAGATAAAACCCCAAATGAAAGGTAAAAGCCAAACTAAAATTGAATGTATAATTTTCTGATTGCGGGTAAACACATGATACTTCAAAATTCTTCTTTGAATCTTTATTGAAAAATAAAGATAAACAAGCAGAATCAAAGCCAGGAAAATTTTCATGAAGTGAAATTACTATTTTTTCTCATTAACAAAACCCATATTTTTACCAACATCTTCTGAACTTATAAAATGAAAAAAACATTTCTTTCAATTCTTCTAAGCCTTTTTTTTCAATTAGGCATTTCACAGGATACATTATTTAATTCCCGTTTCGAAAAATTTATAATACAAGATTCAAGTTTTATTTTTAATGAGGAAATTGTAAAAAAATTCGGTAATAATCATGAGAATATGATGTTATCATTGGATCTCGTGGATCGGATTAAACAACTTCCTTTTAATCACTGTAAATTTTTTCATATGACCTATGCCTTATATGTAGACACTCTCGGCAAAGTTGCATTTTTTGATTTATTGACCCCTACAAGTAATGTTAAAATGGATGGTTTAATAAAAAATGAAATAGAAAAAACTTCCGGTTTATGGATTCCTGCAAAAAGCAATGATACTTTAAGGAAAATCATTTATCTTACCGGTTATATCGATAACGGTAAGAGCCATAGAAAAATTTATAATTATTATATGCAGGACTATTTTCATAGAGAAATCGAAAATTGCGACAATGCAGATTTTTATTATAATAATGGAGTAAAATATTTTCAGGATAAAAATTACAAAAGAGCCATCTATTTTTTCAAGTTAGCAAATGAATCTAACCCGTTTGACTTGGATGTATTGTATAATTTAGCCATGAGTTATTTAAAAGTAGAAAAAAGAAAAGAAGCTTGTGATTGTATTGAAACCTTATTTGAACTTGGAGATAAAGAAAGCAATGCAATGCTTGAAAAGTATTGTGGAATCAAAAAATAAATAAATATTTTTTTGATTCAATTCCATTTCCATGCTTCTCCCAAATAACATATTTTTGCCCACTTCAATCTTCAATTTTCAATCTTCAATCTTCAATCTAACATGAACCTCCACGAATACCAGGGAAAACAAATTTTAAAATCATTTGGCGTTGCCATACAGGAAGGCATTGTTGCCGAAACTCCCGAGCAGGCTGTTGATGCCGCCAAAGAATTGCAAAAGCAAATCCCGAGTAACTCGGGATGGGTAATAAAATCGCAAATTCATGCAGGCGGGCGCGGCAAAGGAAAAATTAAAGGCACCGAGCAAAAAGGTGTTGCACTTGCAAAGTCGCTGGATGAGGTAAAAACAATTTCAAAAAATATTTTGGGAAATACCCTGGTTACCATTCAAACCGGTGAGCACGGAAAAAAAGTAAGCAAGGTGCTCGTTGCGCAGGATGTGTATTATCCCGGCAAATCGGAGCACAAAGAATATTACATGAGTGTGTTGCTTAACCGTTCAACGGGAAGGAATATTATCATGTACAGCACCGAAGGCGGAATGAACATTGAGGAAGTTGCCGAAAAAACTCCGCAACTAATCCATAAGGAAGAGATTGACCCAACCGTTGGATTGCAGGCATTCCAGGCGCGTAAAATTGCCTTCAACCTCGGTTTATCAGGGAATGCATTTAAGGAAATGACAAAGTTTGTTTCGGCATTGTACAAAGCTTACGATTCCATTGATGCATCGCTGTTCGAAATAAATCCTTTATTTAAAACATCGGATGATAAAATAATTGCTGTGGATGCAAAAGTGGGTTTGGATGAAAATGCTTTGTTCCGCCATCCCGATTATGCAGCTATGCGTGACGTTACCGAAGAAGACCCTACCGAAGTGGAAGCAGGCGAGCACAATTTAAATTACGTGAAGCTCGATGGAAATGTTGGCTGCATGGTAAACGGTGCGGGGCTGGCAATGGCAACTATGGATATTATTAAGCTTGCCGGTGGCGAGCCTGCAAATTTTCTTGACGTGGGCGGAACTGCCAATGCTTCGCGTGTCGAGCAGGCGTTCCGTATTATTTTAAAAGACCCAAACGTAAAAGCTATTCTCGTAAATATTTTCGGAGGAATCGTTCGTTGCGACCGCGTTGCGCAGGGAATTGTGGATGCGTATAAAAATATTGGCCAGATTCCGGTGCCTATTATTGTCCGGCTGGAAGGAACCAATTCCATTGAAGCTAAAAAAATTATTGATGAATCAGGATTAAAAGTTTATTCCGCAATTTTGCTGAAAGAAGCCGCTGACCTTGTGGCACAGGTTTTGAAAAAATAAGTTTACAGAAATAAAACACATCCGTTAAAATAACATTTGTAATTTCGCCTTAAGTTATTTTTACAATGTCAACAACTCTAACCGAAAAAAAATCGCCCTTAAAAGTTTTAGGAAAGGAAGAAAACTTTCTTGGCATTGAAGAAAAAGAATTGTGCTCGTATGAAAAAGCGCGATTTGCAATTCAGTCGGCACCGTATGAACACACTTCATCTTGTCTGGAAGGTTCATCAAAAGGGCCTGCCGCAATATTGGATGCTTCACATTATGTAGAGTTTTATGACGAGGAGCTCGATAAAGAAACCTACAAAGAATGCGGCATTGCCACGCTTGCGCCAATTGATTTCGGCAGCAAAGTGGATGCTGATGCGATTGATTTAATCGAAAAATCAACCGAACGTTTAATTGCCGATGAAAAATTTGCAATCTCTTTAGGCGCTGAACACACCGTTACGTTAGGTTTTGTAAAGGCATTCGCCAAACGTTACGATAACATAACCGTGCTGCAAATTGATGCGCATTCCGATTTGCGTTCCTCCTATCACGATAACCCGTATTCACATGCTTCGGTAATGGCGCGCGTGCACGATTTGGGAATTAATCTTTGCCAGATCGGAATCCGTGCTCAATGCAAAGAAGAAGCTGATTTAATAAAATCATCCCGCAACATCCATACTTTTTACGCGCATCAAATCCGTCAAAATCCCGAATGGATGAGCGAAGCCATTTCCTGCCTCACAGACAATGTTTACTTAACCATTGATGCCGATGGTTTTGACCCCTCGATAGTACCTGCAGTCGGCACAGCCGAACCTGGTGGCATGCGCTGGGAAGAAACACTCGAGTTCCTGAAAAAAGTGATTGCAGAGAAAAATGTAGTCGGGCTTGATGTAGTGGAAATAGCGCCCCGCGAAGGAGAAATCCTTTCCCAATACGTCATGGCAAAGCTGGTATATAAAATTATCGGGTACTTAATTACCAGATAACATTTTTTTGGTATACTTTTGTTATTGATTTTGAAAAGGCTTTTGCCTTATGAATGATTTCAAAATTAGTAACACCGGCACCGGGACTATTTTCAGGAATAAATTTCTGGAAGGTTTAACACGCACCCGTTTTAGCTTCCCTGTTATTTTGTATTTTGTTATTGCCGCTGTTATTTTAGGTTATGGATTATTTTTTGAAAATGTAAAACCGCTAAAAATTATTTATCTTTTTCCATTGGGGATGATTTCTTTTACCTTGTTTGAATATCTAACTCATCGTTTTGTATTTCATTTTCATGCCGAAACCGAGAAAGAAAAAATAATTCAATATACCATTCATGGCATTCATCACGAGTTTCCAAAAGACAAAGACCGCTTAGTAATGCCACCGTTAGTTACTATTTTTATTGCTGTGATTTTCTTTTTTGTTTTTCTTTTAACGATGAAAGAAAACGCCTGGTTTTTCTATTCAGGGTTTGTAGCTACCTATTCGGTTTATCTTTTGATTCACTTTGCGGTTCACCGTTTTCATCCGCCAAAAAATTTTTTTAAAATATTATGGAAGCATCATGCATTGCATCACTACAAATCTACCGATGGGTATTACAGTGTTTCGCTTCCTTTTTGGGATTACCTTTTCGGAACCACATCACACGGCAAGCAGGATAAAATCCTGGAAAATAAATTGCCCGATGTGATTTAAACCGAACAATGTCAAATGACAGAATTTGCTGAATGTATGGTGTGAGGTTTATCCCGATCACATTTTAATAAGTTCTTTTTTTTCGGGATAAGTTTTTCTTTCCGTACTTTGCACCATTGTGGTTTTTTGCTTCTTACATGACAACCATTTCAAAAATTCTTATTGCCAATCGCGGTGAAATTGCGCTTCGCATCATGCGTTCAGCGCGCGAAATGGGAATTAAAACTGTTGCCGTTTATTCCGAAGCTGATCGCAGTGCTCCGCATGTTCGTTATGCGGATGAAGCAATTTTCCTTGGTGCATCTCCTTCTTCACAGTCTTATTTATCTATTGAGAAAATAATTAACGCGGCAAGAACCACCCGTGCTGATGCGATTCACCCGGGTTACGGCTTCCTTTCGGAGAATGCAGCATTTGCGAAAGCCGTAAAAAAAGCCGGGTTGGTTTTCATCGGACCCACTACCGAAGCTATGGAAATTATGGGGAGTAAACTAGGAGCGAAAGCAGCGGTTAAAGCTTTTGATGTTCCGATGGTTCCGGGAACGGATCATGCCATTTCAGATATTCCCGCTGCAAAAAAGATTGCCGAAAAAATTGGCTTCCCGATTTTAATTAAAGCATCAGCAGGTGGCGGTGGTAAAGGAATGCGTATAGTGGAAAAACCTGAACAGTTTGAGGAAATGATGAATATGGCAGTAAGTGAAGCTACTTCGGCATTCGGTGATGGTTCGGTTTTTATTGAGAAATATATTGCTTCGCCACGTCATATTGAAATACAGGTCTTAGGTGATACACACGGAAATATTGTTCACCTCTTCGAAAGAGAATGTTCAGTGCAGCGAAGGCATCAAAAGGTAATTGAAGAAGCTCCATCATCTGTTCTCACCCCCGAAATAAGAAATGAAATGGGGCATTGCGCTGTGTTAGTTGCCAAAGCCTGCAATTATGTTGGAGCTGGCACCGTTGAGTTTTTGCTGGATGAAAATAAAAAATTTTATTTTCTCGAAATGAATACCCGCCTGCAAGTTGAACATCCTGTAACGGAACAAATAACAGGGCTCGATTTGGTGAAAGAGCAAATAAAAATTGCAAGCGGAGAAAAACTTTCGTTCAAACAGGAAGATTTAAAAATTAACGGCCATGCAATAGAGGTTCGCGTGTATGCCGAGGATCCGGCAAATAATTTTTTACCCGACATCGGTAAATTAAATACTTACAAAAAGCCACAGGGAAATGGGATTCGGGTGGATGATGGTTACGAAGAAGGAATGGGCATTCCGATTTATTATGACCCGATGATTTCTAAACTTATTTCATTCGGAAATGACAGAAGCGAAGCGATAACAAGAATGTTAAGGGCAATTGATGACTATACAATTTCAGGAGTTAAAACTACTTTACCGTTTTGCAAATTTGTTTTGCAACATGATGCTTTTGTTTCAGGAAATTTCGATACCCACTTTGTAAAAAAATATTTTTCTCCTGAAAAATTAAATACTGCTAATGATGAAGAAGAGAAAATTGCAGCACTGGTAGCTGCAGCAGTTTTTAAAGCAAATAACAACGGGCAGAGTACAGAAAACAATCATCAACTCAAAATTTCGAAATGGAAAAGTAACCGCTTTGTGGAATGATCGTATTACGTTGTTCATAGTTTTTTCACTTCACCGGTTAATATGGCTCAGCCTTTGAGAATTCAGTTTGTCATGATCAGAAGAAAATTTTTTTTTAGTTACTTTCTACTTTTTGTTTTTTTCTCGTCCGTTGCGCAAAAACCTGATTCAGTTAATAAGAATCATAACGATACCGCGAAAGTCCAGGTAAAATATCTTGTTTTTGATGATGGTGACAGCATTCCTCTCGTAAACCTTCCTTACGTTGAAGTGGTTGACTTTAAAAACCCAATGGTAGTTGATAACATGAAAAGGTATTTGAAACTGCGAAGAGATGTTATCCGCGCTTACCCATACGCGAAACTTGCAGTTGCTACATTAAAAACAATGAATGATTCGCTTGAAAAGATATCCAAACAACGGTTAAGAAAAAAGTACATTAAAAAATCGGAGGAAGAATTGAAATTAAAATTCGAAGCCGAATTAAAAAAGCTAACCGTTAACCAGGGAAAAATTTTAATAAAGCTTATTAACCGCGAAACCGGTGATACTTCTTATGAAATTGTGAAAGAAATGCGCGGCACCTTTGCGGCATTCTTCTGGCAAACAATGGCAAAATTTTTCGATTCGAACCTGAAAACTGAATACGATCCAAATGGTGAAGACCAGGTTATGGAATCCATTGTACAGGCAATTGAACGTGGAGAAATCCCTGTTGCCAAAAAAAATTAAAGGATACATTTATTTCTGTATCCTTCCTAAAAAATATATTTAAAAAATTATCTTGAAATAACCAGCTTGTTTGTTTGAATGGTTTTACCGTTAACCGACAAAGTATAATAATAAAGACCATTGTACAAAATTCTTCCTTTATCATTATCGCCCACCCATACCTTGCTATAAGTATTTGGGTTCTGACGTTCGTTAACTAAAGTGCGTACAACCTGACCGATAGTATTAAAAATTTTAAGCTGGACATCTCCCCCCGTCTTTAACGTGTAAATAAAATTTGTCTGATCGCTCAAAGGGTTCGGATAGTTTGCAATCACACCATTTGAAATTTGAAATTCATTTATACCAAGCGTACAACTTTGAAAATTTGCAGTAAGCAGCACCCAGTTTGAAGTGGGTGGATTGGTGGTCATATTAAAATACAAAGGAATGCTTTGCGGATTATTCATTACCTGGATACTTCCACCCGGATTATGAAATAATAAATCAAGGTTATAAATGGTTGAACCATTAGGCACTGTCCCTCCCGTTCCCTGGCTGAAATAGGCAAATGGCTCCAGGCAAATACCCCATATGTTCTGACCAAGATTTTTCATGAAACCTAACCCAGTTCCGGGTTGAAATAATTCACCTGTAGTAAACCCCCAGTGATCACCAGGGCCACTAATCCCGATTCCTGCCCACATATAAACTGTATCTTCTCCGGCAAGAGCTGATGTACCTGCATTAAAAGTAATTTGAAGATTGGATTGCGCTTGCAAACTTAAAGACGATACAGTGAAAATCAATATTGCGCTTAGTATTAATCTTTTCATGCTTTGCTTATTTTGATTCAGGTGTAAAGGTAATGCTTTCTTATGAATTATACACTTAAAAATGGAGAAACTCGTAGCGTAGGGGGGAGTCGAACCCCCGTCCGTCAGCTGACGGATATGAATCGTGCTGATAATTTTATGTCTACTTGATTTCTGATAAAAGCTCTTCCCCTGCTGCTCTTCAATTCTTTTTCTCTTTTCATCGCTTCTTGTTTCGAATCATAAGTTTCGGTATAAGTAACTTTCCAAGGACGAAAGTTTTTGGTCCATCCTTTTTTATCAACTTCATTATGGGATTTTATCCGTTGTTCTAAGTCTGAGGTAAAACCTATATATATTTTTCCTGAACTCTCCGAATGGAGAACATATACAGTAAACATGTTTTTAAAAAAATTTAAGTAGCGGGGAGGAAGTAGAGCCCCGTCCGTCAACTGACGGATATGAATCCTGCGTTTAATTTTTTTTAATAGTTAATGTAGCGTAGGGGGGAGTCGAACCCCCGACCTCAGGGTTATGAATCCTGCGCTCTAACCATCTGAGCTACCACGCCATTTTTTGAGGGCGCAAAGTTAAAAATCTAATGCTCAAATCAAAGGTAAAGAAAGCTCAGAATCTTTTTTAATTACTTTTACAGTTCAAAACCAAATCATCATGAAAAAATATTTTACACAACTTTTACTTTTAGTTTTTGTTATTTCGAATTCTCAAGGGATCGATAAACCAAAACAACATTTTCGATTAGCTCTTCCCCTATCCTCATCTGATTACATTGCAGGAAAAATAATTCTTAAAGTAAAGCCTCAATTCCGTAATTCCTGTTTCCGTTCATCAGTTTCTATTTCTTCTCTTAATGAAAGAATAGCTGTTTTGAACGTTGAACGGATTGAAAAAATATTTCCCAGCCATCAACCTCCATCTACGCAAACGAACTCGCGAGGGCAAAAGATGGCGGATCTTTCCCTTATTTATGAATTAACTTTCAATCCAAATATACCTATCGAGAAAGCAGTAAATATTTTACTGCAGGATGAAGCTATTGAATATGCCGAACCCAAATACAATACAGAATTACTTTACACGCCTAACGACACCCTTCTGTCACTTCAATACCAACTGGTAAATATCCATGCTTTACAGGGATGGGATATTTCGAAAGGCGATACCAATATTGTAATAGGCATTACAGACACCGGAACAGATATAGATCATCCTGACCTGATTAACCAGGTTAAATACAACTATGCCGACCCGATAAACGGAATTGATGATGACGGTGACGGTTACATTGACAATTACATGGGTTGGGATTTAGGCGATAACGATAATGACCCAACAGTTGCGGCAGTTCATGGCTCTTTTGTTTCGGGATGTTCATCAGCGCAGGCGGATAATATTACAGGTATTGCAGGATCGGGGTACAACTGCAAATACCTGCCGGTAAAAATTGCTCAGGGCTTTACTTTGACCAAAGCCTATGAAGGAATTGTATATGCTGCTGATCACGGCTGCCAGATTATTAACTGCTCGTGGGGAAGCTTTGGCGGAGGACAATTCGGACAGGATATTGTGGACTACGCAACCATCAATCAAAACAGGCTGGTAATTGCGGCTTCAGGAAACAGCAATAATGAAGACCCTTTTTATCCGGCTTCTTATAAATATGTATTGGGTGTTACCGGTACTAACAGTGCAGATGTAAAATGGGCGAACTCCAGTTACGGATGTACCGTTGACGTTAGTGCGCCAGGTGAGTCGGTGTATTCGACCATTTTTGACGACAGTTATACTTCTTCTTCAGGCACTTCATTTTCATCACCTATTGTTTGCGGGCTGGCAGGTATTGTAATGTCGCATTTTCCAGCGCTTAACCCGTTGCAGGTTGCTGAACAAGTACGCGCTACCTGTGATAATATTGACACCATTGCCGGAAACGCAGCTTATATACAACAGCTGGGAAAAGGTAGGGTGAACTTATTCAGGGCACTGACTGAGACAACTGCAAAATCGGTTCGCATGGACGATATGGTAATTACCGATAATAACGATAATGCATTTGCCGCGAATGATACGTTAGAGATAACCGGAATAATTACCAATTGGCTCAGTCCCATTACAGGCCTGACCATGACTATTACATGCAGCTCGCCCGATGTTACTATTTTGGATGGAACAGTAAACATTGCTTCCATGGCAACGCTTGCAACAACCGATAATAACAGCGATCCGTTTACTGTAAAAATAAGCCCTCTGGTTCCGCTTAATACCGATGCCATGTTCACAATATCCTATACTGACGGTGCCGGTTATACCGATTTTCAATGTTTCCACCTGGTAGTTAATGTTGATTACATAAACGTGCTCATTAATGATGTGGGAACTTCCATCACCAGCAAAGGACGCATTGGCTACAACGCACCCAACCAGTCGCAGGGAATCGGCTTTACTTATAATGGCAGCGGCACTACGTTATACGAAAGCAGCCTGCTGATTGGCGACTGGCAGGGGCGTGTAAGCGACCGCATGATTGGCTCACCGGTAACCGTTAACGATACCGATTTTACCGCCATCGAAAATGTAAGGGAGCTTACCACCAATACCCTTTCGGATTTTGATTTGTACGGTACATTTAATGACGATGGTGCCGGTGGAAATAAAATGGATGTGAAAGTAACGCAACGCACCTATGCATGGAGCACACCTGCCGATGCCAAATACATCATCATCTATTATACTTACACTAATAATGGTGCGGCTACACTTAATAATTTTTATGGCGGGATTTATTGTGATTGGGATATAGGTGCCATTACAAACAACCGTGCCGCAACGGATGCCGCAAATAAATTAGGATACGCGTGGGAAGATATTACCAACGGAATTTACGTGGGAGTAAAAGTGCTGGGCGTTGCCCCGTTTAACTGCTATGCGTTTGACAACAATGGGGCAAACGGCAGCTTCAGTATTTATGACGGCTTTACCAAAGCCGAGAAATATAATTCGATGAGCGGCCCGCGAAGCAATGCCGGTACAGGGGGCGCGGGCAATGATGTTTCGGCAATGGTGGCATCGGGACCGTATTCGATTAACGCGGGCGATTCCATTAAAGTGGGTTTTGCACTGATTGGCGGTGATAACCTGGCGGACATTATCGCTTCGGCACAGGCTGCCGATGTTAAATTTAATACCACCATTACGGTTCCCGAGCATCATTCGTTTGATTTTTCTTTTAGTCAAAGCTATCCCAACCCGTTTAGCGGTACTGCCACCGTTAGCATTACGCTACCCGCTAAGGCTGAAGTTGAATTAAATGTTTTTGACCTTGCCGGAAAGTTGGTTAAAACTATTGAGCAGGCAACGCTTGCAGCCGGAACCTATAACTACACGCTTAACAGCATTGATTACAGCCACGGTATTTATTTCCTGAAGCTGAAAGCAGGCGACCGTACCGAAGTAAGAAAGTTTGTGGTGACGAAGTAAAAAGCCGGTTTAGTTTTTAATAAACTTCTTTACAGCCTTTTCTATTCCATTGTCAACGGTAATAAAATAAATTCCGTTTGAAAAATTCCCCACGTCAATTTTAGTTTCCAGCTTGCTGTTTCCGGTTTGAAAAGATTTACTATAAGTTATTTCTCCTAAAGCGTCAGTAATTGAAACGAGTATATTCGTGTTAGCTTTAACATTTAATATACAATTTAAATAGTCGGTAGCAATACCCGGATAAATGATTATTTCAGATGAAGGAATATTATTTTGAGCGACAGGCAGCGGAATGCCTGCATTGCAGCTTGCGAGGTCAATTGCAAGGCCAGAAGTAAAGCTTATTGGAGTACCTGCAATGGCGGCAGTTGAAGTAAAGGATATGGGCAGCAGCGTATTCGGATGTACAGGATTAGCAGAACCAAACGCCACATACAACACACCGTTCATTAAAAAGCAGCCATAGCCGTGAACCGTATTCATACTGAAGGCAAATTGATTAATCACTTGTCCGGCAGGAGATATTACGACTATGGAATCCGTGTTCGGATTATTGAAACCCATCAGGCACCATGCATTACCCGCATCATCAACGGCTAAATCTGCAATAGTGAATTTAAGGACGGGACTGGAATAAAGCTGAACAAAAGAAATTCCGTCAAAACGGTCAATGCAATTTAAACCATAAGCAGTATAGTAAAGTTGACTTCCTGCTCCGGCAGCGTCAGACAACGAACAATTTGATATGGACGGATTGGTGACCCATGAAGTGCCGTCATAATAAGCTGCTTTGTTAAATGAATGGCAGTAAAAAGTAGGGCTGAACGTGCCTCCGCTGAGGTTGTCGCAAAAAGCAAGAGAGTTTCCCGGTGATGAAGCAGTAACAATTATTCCGTTGCTAATCGCATTTGTTCCCACAATTAACCATTCCTCGACCTGGCTGTTTGAAACTGCCCAAAAGGTGTTTGAATTGCAGGGAATACCCGTCAAAGTTTTATTTTGATAAATAGAAATTCCGGTTGGGCTATCGGCAGGTACTGCAGGAATGTCTATTGCACCCGAACCAGGGTATGGGTTATCACCATCCTGCCCCTTCACATTCCCCCAAATCACTCCCCAAAAAACAACAGCAAGTAAAATTTTTTTCATGTCTGTTTAGTTTTTAATAAACTTCCTTACAGCCTTTTCTTCTCCGTTATCAACAGTTATAAAATAAATTCCGTTTGAATAATTGCTCACATCAATTTTAGTTTCTTGTTTTCCGTTTACTGTTTCCGGTTGCAGGGAATAAACTTTTTTACCTTCAACATTTGTAATGGTTAATTCAATTTTCTTTTCAACTGCAGGCTGTAAACTGCAAACTATAAACTCACTTGCGGGGTTGGGAGAAATGGTAAATTGTAAATTGGTGGTTGTGGTTTCTTCAATGCCCGTTGTACATGTACTATCGGGAGTATACTCCCAAAAATCTTTTTTCATTGTATGGTCATTTATCCACCCGGTTCCAACATAACCTTTATTTTCTACTGAAAATGCAACGCCCATTTCCCGCAAGCCTGGTCCAAAATTGGCTACTTGCGTCCATGTATCATTAACAATGTTATATTTCCAAAAATCCGAAATGGTTCCGCTTCCTATCGAATATGTACCAGTTCCAACGTATCCAAAGGGGCAAATCCAAAAAGCGATGGACTCAGAGCGTGGTGTTCCAGCGAAATTTGCTTTTTGTGACCAGAAGTTAGTAGCAGGATCATATTCCCAGAAATCATTTGTCCCATTATCGAAATCAAATGTTCCGGTGCCTAAAAATCCTTTTATCCCATCAGAAAAACCAATAGCCACTAATCTTGCAATTCCACCAAAATTAGCTTTCTGTGTCCAGGTATTTAAGGCCGGGTCATATTCCCAAAAGTCATTATACATAGTGTTAGGGCTGCTTCCCTGACCAGTTCCTATATAGCCTTTACTGCCGATTGAAAAACCAACAGCATGGATTCTTTGCATTCCTCCAAAGTTAGATTTTTGAGTCCATGAATTTGTCGAAGGATCATATTCCCAAAAGTCATTAAAATATCCATTTCCCCAACCGATTCCCAAATAACCTTTGTTTCCGATAGAAAAACCAACTGCACCAAGTCTGCCTGTTACACCGAAATTTGCCTTTTGTGTCCAAATATTTGTTGTTGGATTATACTCCCAAAAATCAGTAGGATAATTACCGTTTGTATCTATACCTGTTCCAATATACCCATAACTTCCTATTGAGAATCCTGCGGCAAAAGTTCGCGGAGTTCCCCCAAAATCCGCCTTCTGCGTCCAGTAATCTCCTTTCGCGGAAAGCGAAAAGAAAATTAAAACACAAGCGCAGATGTTTTTCATGGCAAATAAATTCACATCAAATGTATTAAAAATATTCATTCGTTCACCCCTGACCCCTAAAGGGGGATCGCAGAATTTACTTTCGAGAAAAAAAATTAATCCGAAAACTTTTCCGATTGTCCCCCTTTAGGGGTCAGGGGTGTTTATTACAGGGGGTGTTTATCAAAAAATCATCCTTTCAGCGTACATACTTTTTACAATAACAATACGTCTTATACAATAGCAGGAAAAGTATTTCGATAAACTTTTTATCCGATGCCTAAACGCAAAATACCGGGCGCATTTACTCCACGCATCATTGAGGCGCTGGATTGGATGAGCAAAGATTGCAGCTATAAACTGGCGGGAAATAAGATGGGAATCGGTGAAGAAGGAATCAAATCGCTTATGCGCAAAGGGCGCGATATTTCAGGACTGCATTGCATGAGTGCAATGCTGCGCAAAGCAGTGGAAGATGGCGAAATTGTAATTGAAGTGAAAAGAAAACCTTCGATGGCCCACTTTGTCCTTGAATGCCCATTCGAATTCCCGCCATTCCGCTTTTTATGATGCCTATATTTAGGTCTTGATAGGCCGAAAACACCTGTTTTCCTTTGTACCCGTTATTTCACCGAAAAGTTAACAGCGTTCATTGAATAGTTGTTATTAAGAACCTCCCGGCTAAAAGCCCGAACTTGTTCTCAGCCTCATCGGAACTGTTCTCAGCTTCATCGGAATTGTTCTCAGTCTCATCGGAATTGTTCTTAGCATTATAGGAACTGTTCTCAGTCTTATCGGAACTGTTCCCGGCTTCATTAGAATTGTTCTGAGGCTCTTTGAAATGATTCCCGGTTTCAGTGGAATAGTTTTTAGCTTCAGCGGTGTTGTTCTCAGCTTTATCGGAATGGTTTCTTATATTAAAAAAACATAATTCACAATTAAAAATTTATAATTCATAATTCAATCAAAACATGCCCGAACCAATTTTAAGAGATTACAGTATTACAGATCCTGATATGATACAGGATGCCCGTACCAAACATGCATCGTTTACCGAAGACAAAACCGATTTTGTGGCTTTTGATCCCGATTTTGCTGACCCTTATGCCGATGATTTCGAGGATGAAATTGATGCGGCTGAAGCTATGCCCGATGACGAAACTATATTAGACCAGCAGGCACAACTCACCGCAGCGGTTGAAGAAGAAATGCAAAAAAGCCGCGATAAATACCAGGACAGCAAACCGTTTATCACGAAAGCTTTTCCCAATGATGCCGCCATTCAGAATGAATTCGGGTTTAACGATTACCGGCAGGCGCAAAAAGGGCAATCGACATTCATCAAATTCATGCTCAAGTTTCACAGCGTGGCTGATAAGTACAAAACACAATTGATTGCCGCAAATTATACACAGCCAAAAATTGACGAGATACTTACCCGTTATACTGCACTGAAGGATGCCGACATTGCCCAGGAATTATTTATAAAAAACCGCCCGGTAAAAACACAGGAGCGCATCGAAAAATATAACACAGCATGGAAAACCGAAACCGTTATTTGCACAGCCGGCAAACGCATTTATAAAAACAACTATGCCAAATACCAGCGCTACCTGCTGCCGCCCGGTGAAGAAGCGCCCGAAGCGCTTTCGATACGCGGTACGGTTACCAACGCTGCCACCAATGCACCGGAAGAGGATGTAAATGTTGAAATTACGGCTAACGGCATTTTAGTTACCACCAATGCGCAGGGAATTTACGGCATTGGCGGATTACCTGCGGGTACTTACACCGTTAAATTTTCAAAAGCCGGCTTGCAGGATGTGATAAGAAATAATGTGGTGGTGGTTGATGGCGAGGTTACTACTGTGGATGTGCAGATGCAGTCGGTGTAACTTTTCAACGTCATTGCGACCGCGAGGAACGAAGCGGGAAGCAATCTGTTCATTGCTTGCAACAGGCAGATTGCTTCGTCACCCCTTTTTCTTTCCACCCCTACCTTCCTCGCAATGACGGAATAATTACCCCAATTATCCAATTACCATTTACCAAAAGAAAGATTACTTTTGATATCGATTTAAAATTTTTCGCTGATGCTGAACAGTTTTTATGAAATAAAAAATGTGAAGTCCCGATTTTTATCGGGAAAAAACATTTATAGAATTATTTTTCTTTTTTTCTCCCTCCCCCTCGGGG
>JBIOHJ010000067.1:0-17645 GCA_044448905.1 Bacteroidia bacterium
CAATTAATAATAATACCGATACCGGCAATGATTTCGGACTTATTAAGAGTCTTGTCTCCATGGCGCCCAATCAATCCTATCCGAATTTTACAACCAATATTACAATAAGTGCAAGGGGCATTTTTGAAGTTCTTGGTTTTCCCCAGGGAAACATTACCGACATCTTTGTGAAATATACGAGCTACGAATACCATGTTCCTTATAACTCTATAAATGTGGTTGACAGTAATACGGCTACCGCAACACTTACTATTCCTGCTATTGCACCCTTTAGTAGTAGTTATTCCCTGTATGTAAAAACCGATGGTGTAAATATACATTGGATTACCAATTCTTTTTCAGTAATTGACTATCCATATGATGTAAGCGGTAATGTATATTTTGATGCCAACAGTAATGGAATTAAAGATGCCGGTGATTACGGATTACCCTACCAGCGTATTTATATTACTCCGCATAACAATTATTACTTTACTGACTTTGCGGGCGATTACCTTATTGGAACTCCTGCGGGTGCTACGGTTGTTACGTGGTCGCCAATTGCAGGGAGCAATCTTATTTTAACATCCGATTCGGCTTCTTACACATTAAATGTTTCATCGAATGTATCAAACCTTGATTTTGGAATCAATACTACTAACTCAAATTATACGAGTGATATAGTTTTTACTTCCGCTATTACGCGTTGTTTCACTGATGTAGTATATACTATCAATTACAGCAACCAGAGTAATCTTCCCACCAATGGCCAGGTAAAGGTGAAAAAAGATCCATTAATGGTTTTTGTAAGTTCCACACCTTCCCCTTCTTCTACTTTGGGTGATACGTTGTTTTGGGATTATACTAACTTGGTGCCTCTACTCCAAAATACAATTACTGCCACGTTTCATATGCCTGGTCCCAACACCACTTTACACTCAGCTGCATATATAACTGCTGTTGACGGAGGTAATAATGTTCAATTTATTGATTCGGCATTATTAAATCAGTCCGTTGTTTGTTCAATGGACCCCAATGATAAATCGGTTATTCCCGAAGGTGTTCAATTTCATCACTATACATTAATGAGTGACACGCTTGAGTATTTAATCCGTTTTCAGAATACGGGAAATGATACTGCATTTAATGTTACCGTTATTGATTACCTGGATGGCGATCTCGATTTCAGCACTTTCAATTTGATAAGCAGCAGCCATTCCGTTTTATCCGAATTAAAAAACAATGGCGAGCTTAAATTTACATTCAATAATATTTTATTGCCCGACAGCAATATAAATGAACCGGAAAGTCATGGGTTTATTAAATACCGGATCATGGCAAAAGCAGGCTTACCCAATTACACCGCGGTTCAAAATTCTGCTTTCATTACTTTTGATTTGAATGCGCCCGTTGTAACCAACACCACTTTAAATACATTGGTGTATGTTATTCCTGTTTCGGTTATCGAGCAGGTTACGAAAACTGGCAATGCAATAGTTTATCCAAACCCGTTTAATGATTTTGCAACCATTGTTTTCAATAATGATAAGATGGAGTTATTTAATCTCAACATAAGGGATATAAATGGAAGCATGGTATTTACCAAACAATTCAAATCAGACAGGGTTATTATACAGAAAGCATCGCTTGCAGCCGGAATTTACTTTTTTGAATTGTTTAATGCTGATTATTCAATTAAACAATATGGTAAATTTGTAATCAGGTAAGTTTAACAAACCACCTTTCGGCTTTTTATTTATGAAAAGACGGAACCATTTAACCGGTTCCGTCTTTTTTTCTTTTGTTACATCCTATCTTTGAATAAATGTCTTTAAGTTTTCGGAATTATTCATCCATACTTCTTTTCATTTGCACCGTAACTTCCTCCTGCATGCCACAAACACAGCAACATACCAACCAGCTTATTCATGAAACCAGCCCGTATCTTTTGCAGCATGCCCACAACCCGGTTAACTGGTATGCATGGCATGACGAGGCGTTGCAAAAAGCAAAAGATGAAAATAAATTGATCCTCATCAGCATCGGGTATTCGTCCTGCCACTGGTGTCATGTAATGGAGCACGAAAGTTTTGAAGACGACAGTGTGGCAAACCTTATGAACGAAAATTTTGTTTGCATTAAAGTTGACCGAGAAGAACGACCCGATATTGACCAGGTATATATGCAGGCAGTTCAGCTTATGGCAGGGCAGGGTGGATGGCCCCTCAACTGCTTTACCTTGCCTGATGGCAAACCCTTTTTTGGCGGAACTTATTTTCCAAAGCAAAACTGGATGAGCATACTAACGCAGCTCGCTGAGATGTGGAAAAAAGAGCCTGAGCGAATGAAAAAGTATGCGGCAGAATTAACCGAAGGAATAAAAAACTCCGAGCTCATTAAGCTTGAAAACACAGGTGATGAAAATTTTTTCTCGAAAGACGATTTGCACAGCGCATACAAATCATGGTCATCTTCATTTGATAACAAAGAAGGCGGACCTGATCGTGCGCCCAAATTTCCAATACCCAACAATTACGAATTCCTGTTGCGGTATTATTATCATACTGATAATAAGGAGTGTTTAAACCATGTTTTGCTTACGCTGGATAAAATGGCTTATGGCGGAATTTACGACCACCTTGGCGGGGGCTTTGCCCGTTACTCAACCGATAAAAGCTGGAAAGTGCCGCACTTCGAAAAAATGCTATACGATAATGCACAGTTGGTTTCGCTTTATTCCTATGCATACCAGTTGACGAGAAATCCGTTGTATAAAAAAGTAGTTTATGAAACATTCAAGTTTATTGAACGCGAAATGAGTTCGCCCGAAAAGGGATTTTATTCAGCCCTCGATGCTGACAGCGAAGGCGAAGAAGGAAAATTTTATGTGTGGAAAAAAGATGAATTGGAAAAATTATTAAGCGATAAAGCAAAATTATTTTTTGAAACCTATAATGTAAATGATTATGGTTATTGGGAACACGATAATTATATTTTGATAAGAAAAGAAAATGATGAAACGATTGCAGCGAAAAACAATTTAACCGTTCAGCAATTAAACAATACCATTGATGAATGTAAAAGAATATTGCTTAACGAACGCGATAAACGAATCCGTCCGGGATCGGATGATAAAATTCTTGCTTCATGGAATGCACTCATGATTAAAGCATGTTGTGATGCATATGATGTTTTTAATGAAGAAAAGTTTTTAAGTGCTGCCATTAATGCTAATGACTTTATCGAAAAATACTTAACAAAAAAAGACGACACCTTAATTCACAGTACACATCCTAAAAAACTAAATTCAAAAACAGTTGAAGGAAATACGTTTCTTGAAGATTACAGTTTTACTATCGAAGCGCTTATTGCTTTGTATCAAAGTACATTCAATGCAAAATATTTAACAAGAGCCAATGAACTCATGAAATATGCGATCACGCATTTCATGGATAACAAAACAGGCATGTTTTATTTTACTTCTGATTCTGACACCTCGCTTATTCATCGCAAAATGGAAACCGAAGACAATGTAATTCCTGCTTCCAACTCAAGCATTGCAAAATCATTATTCCTGCTCGGGTACTATTTTGAAAACAATCAATACTCTGAACAATCAAAAAAAATGCTGACGGCCGTAAAAAAATATTTTGAAAAATATCCCACTTCATTTTCCAATTGGGGATTGCTGGCAATAAATCATCTTTATCCTTTTCACGAAATTGTAATTGCCGGAAAGGATGCTGAAGAAAAAAGAAAAGAAATCAACCGTCAGTTTATTCCAAATAAATTAATTGCCGGAAGTACAACCGAAAGCAAAATGCCTCTGCTGCAAAACCGGTTTAACAATAACAGTACGCTTATATACGTTTGCGTAAATCATGTTTGCCTGCTTCCGGTAGAAAATGTTGAAGAAGCTGTTAAGCAGATAAAAAAATAAAATATAAATTGTCAAAAGTTTAATGAGATTTCGAGCCTTAGTGTCTTGGTGGCAAAAACTTTTCAGTAAACCGGGTTTTTCATTCCGATGTATCGCGATAATTTTATTTTTTTCCTATTCCTGCTTTGCTCAAAACAAAACTGCAGAATATTTTTCTGTAGATGAAAAGATTAAAAAGCTAAAAGTTGATGATCCCCCGGATTTGGAAACCCTTGCACAAACCATCACCAAAGATTTTTTAACCGAAAAGGAAAAAGCACGGGCAATATATGTTTGGGTGGCAGACAACATTGCATATGATGTTGCCAAATATGCGGAGCGAAGCCATGCAATGAATGTAATTTTAAAAAAGAAAGATGAAAGTCAGTCGGCTGAAAAAATTTTAAAGAAAAGAAAAGCAGTTTGCGAAGGCTATTCAAATCTTGTAAAAGAATTGTGCAACAAATCCGGAATCATTTGCGAGATGATTGATGGAATTTCATACGTTCAGAAAAAGCATTACGAACTGCACGCATGGAATGTTGTAAAAATTGATGGCGAGTGGAAACTACTGGACGCAACATGGAGTGCAGGAGGCATTGTTTTAAATAAAAATTCTTTTCAAAAAAAATTTGATGACCAGTGGTTTTTTCAATCACCAGATAAGTTTATCAAAACACATTACCCCTTCGACCCGATGTGGCAGTTGTTGTCGAAACCTTTAATGAGAAATGAATTTGAGCCTCCAAAAACGGTTTCCCGTGATGCCCCTGATTTTAATTTTAACGACACCATTGCATTTCATTTTCAGCAGGATAGCATTTCGCAGTTTATTGCAACCAACAGGCGAACTTTTGAATTTGATCCCGGTAATAATTTAGCCGAACAAAACCTCATCAACCTGTTAAATTACAGCGAGAATGAAAAAATGAATCACGCCAATGAATTTGCCCGCACCGGTATTAAGCAGTATGGTGAATGCATCAAAATTGTCAACGATGCCAAACGCAGCCGCAGCACAAAAAAAATGAACACAAATGAAGAGAAGCTAAAACAGCTAATTAACGACAGCCGCGGCAATATTCAAAAATCACTCGATCTTTACCGGCAAATAAATTTTTCCGATAACAGCAACGCACAGGTTTTAAAAATGAATATTAAAAACTGCGAAGACAATCTGAAAGAAATCAGCGAATTTGAAAAATACACCGAAAAATATTTTAAAACTCCAAAGGCAATGAGGATTTCTGCGCTATAATTTTATTTCACCACCACAATTCCCAAATATTTAGTCAGCTGCTGTTTTACATTTTCGAGCGACTTGTGTTTTTCCAAAAGATCAATACATTCTTCATTTGCTTCCATACGATTTTTTATTTCCTCCTGGTTTTGCTTAATCATCGTTTGAACCTTTCTTGTTTTAAGCATATAAACAGCGCTTAAAACCTGGTGTTGCAAAACTTTTTCTTCGGTAGGAACAAAAATACCCACGCTTTCCCAATTGCTTAATTCATGCGCGCTGCTCATCATATCAATTGCCGCTTCTTTTATTTCAATGTCATTATGATTAGTAAAATAATTCCGGTCAAAATCTTTTTCATTGTTTACCCATTCTCCAAAATCAGAAAATATTCGTGAATAAATTTTTTCTTCAAATTCAATTCCATCATTCAACAGCTCATTCACAATAAAATTTTTCACTTTAATTTTTGCAGGCTGCTCTTCTTTGCCTTCTTCGTTTTCTGCAAAATATAAATCATGTTCGGAATAATTCAAAAGTAAACGTATAATTTCCGCTTCCTGCCAGTACGCGCTCAGTTCGTCAAGTAATGACTGCTCCGGACGAATTGTTTCGGGAAGCAAATCATCAATTTCATTTGAAGCAACCTGTTCGTGTTGTTTTGTAAAATGCTTTCTGCGTATTTTATTTAATTCCAGGATTAATACCGGCTCACTTACATCCATTAATTGCGAGCATTGCTGCACATACATTTCGCGAATAATTACATCCGGTATTTTCGAAATCGTCTCTACAATTTCTTTTATCAATCCCGCTTTCCGTACAGGGTCATTTTGCACTTCGCTCAAAAGCAACGAAGTTTTAAAGCGGATAAAATCCTGTGAATTGTTTTTCAGAAATTCAACAAGCTCCGAATGCGAATGTTTTTTTGCAAACGAATCAGGGTCTTCTCCGTCAGGAAACAAAACAACTTTAACATTCAATCCTTCCTCTAATATCAAATCAATTCCGCGTAGCGAAGCTTTTATTCCGGCAGCATCTCCGTCATAAAGCACCGTTATGTTTTTGGTGTAACGTCCTATTAATTTTATCTGTTCAATTGTAAGCGATGTGCCTGATGAAGCCACTACATTTTCAATTCCTTCCTGGTGCAATGAGACTACATCCGTATAGCCTTCCGTTAAGTAACATTCATCTTTTTCAATGATTGATTTCTTGGCGAAATAAATTCCATACAGGATTTTGCTCTTGTGATAAATATCCGTTTCCGGTGAGTTGATGTATTTAGGTGCTTTAGGATCCTTTTGAAGAATACGCGCACCAAAGCCAATTACCCGTCCCGTTAGGTTGTGAATTGGAAAAATCACACGTCCGCGAAAACGGTCGTATTGTTTGCCTTCATTTACAATAGTTAATCCCGACTTCTCGAGATATTCCAGCTGGTAACCATTCTTCAGAGCAAGTTCTGTAAAAGCTTTTCCTTCTGAAGGAGCAAAGCCCAATTGAAATTTTTCAATCGTTTTTTCTTTAAATCCCCGTTCTTCAAAATAAGTTAAGCCCGTTGCTTTCCCTTCTTCGCTGCTCCATAAATAACCCGAATAAAATTCCTGTGCATAAGCCGAAACAATAAACAGGCTTTCCTTTTCATTTTTTTCCTGCAGGTCTTCCTCTTTCGAAAATTCTTCCTCAATAGCAATGTTGTATTTCTGTGCCAGGAAACGCAATGCCTCTGGGAAGCTGTAATGCTCATGCTCCATAATAAATCCAACAGCATTGCCGGCTTTTCCGCAACCAAAGCATTTATAAATTCCTTTTGCTGCCGATACAGTAAACGAAGGTGTTTTTTCATTGTGAAAAGGGCAAAGCCCCAAAAAATTCGCTCCCCGTTTCTTCAGCGTCACAAAATCGCTGACCACTTCCTCTATCCGGGCGGTTTCTATTATCTGGTCAACGGTGCTTTTGGTAATCATGTTCTAAAAATAGTAAACTAATTTTATTGCAAAAGTATAGTTTACAATTAAAAGTACAGTGGACTTTTGAGTGAGAATGAAAGTGGGAGGGAAGTGTATGTGTGAAAGAATCAATTTGCTTAGCAAATTTCTTCCCCGTTTTTTTCGTATCTTAGAATTCTTTTTTATTTAATTTTCCTCAATGATGAATAGGTATAATTACGACACGGTTTCAGAAGCTGTCAGGGGTTTAAACAATCGTGGCTACACAATTGATTTTAATTCTGAAGACCCTGCTTCTTATAATCCCGATGATTTTGAAATTGTCGAAGTGCACCGGTTCGAAGGTGATTCCGATCCTGCTGATGAAGCGGTTGTTTATGCTATTGAAGCTGCGAACGGTTTAAAAGGAATTCTCGTTAGTGGTTTTGGAATTTCTTCCGACAGCTTTTCCAATACTCTTCTGAATAAATTACATTTTCAAAAGCAGTAAATTTTTTTATTTACCCCTGATCATTAATTAAAATCTTGCGGCAACAAATAATGAAAAGCCTTTAAGCGAATAATTTATTTCGCCCGAAAATTCATTATTGAAAGGAAACTTATTCACTTCATAGTCTATAATCGAATAAGAAACACCCGCACCTAAATTTTTCAGGAAATAATATTCAGCCGAAAAACGGTGATCGGCCGCTTTCGCATAAAAGCTGCTCGAATGAATGCGGAAATATTCGAGCGAAAATCTTCCCAGCAGCCTGGGAGTAATGTAGACGCTTCCATGCAGTCCTAATAAAGGCGCGGGCACACCCACATTTTCATCATCCGAATATTGCAGTTCTTCAGATTGGAAAGTTATTCCTGTGTTTACGTCCATCCACCTCATTCCGAAGGAAATGCCTGCTGTCCATATCCTGTTATTAATAATTGCGAACCGCCAGCTACCGCCAAAAATTTGTGTATTAAAGTATGCGCTCGTATTGCCTCCTGCATGATAAACGGTATCGCCAAAAACAATATCTCTCGTAATATAAGCATTACCATCTCTTTGAATGTTCATATACGATATGGCGAATTGTGATCCGGAGCCTGCAATAGCATCTAGCCGTAAAACTTTTGGTCTCGCGTCAAATGCAAGCTCGTCTTCGGGATTTATTGAAGTATCGGTTCCCAGGGTTTTTGAATCTACGCGCACAGTGGTCGATACAGTTGGCATAAACATTCCACCGTATAAATAAATGCGGGGAGAGGCAACATGGTTATTCAGGTTGTAATTTTGAGCGCACAAAATAGATGATTCTATTAAGAATAAAAGGAGAAAAATCAGGAAGAAAAATAAAAGGTCAATCACGAATTTTGATTTCATTAGCTTATGGGTTATTTTTTTTATCGAATTCATAATATAAAATTTAAAAATTAATTATGCCAACATCAGTTACTACACCTGTGGTAACAACAACATTATTAATTGTTATGGGGAGCAGTGGAAGATCGGGTGTAAGGGTTACGTTATATGTTCCCGCGGGAACTCCTTGGATAAGAAACTCACCGTTTGAATCAGTCACCGAAGAATAAGTAACGTTCCCGTTTGTTGCGGCAACTGTAGAATGTACATTAAAAGGAGAAACCTTGCCTTTAATAGAACCGCTGATTGCAACATCAACAACCCTGATAACCGGTTTGAGTTGGTATTCGCCATTACCGGTGGTTACTATCGATTGCGCGGCATCAAAATCGAGTAAAAGCATATAAGCGACTCCTGCTTCCAATGATTTATGAACTTGCAGCTTCAGTCCCGACTGCTGTGCGCTCGGTGTGCTCAACGGGTAGCTTACACTGTCAACCACCACCGAATTATTACTTCCTAAAATGAGCCGTACCTGTGCAATCATTCCCGCCTGCAGACTTCCGGTAGCGATAAGTGTATCAGCACCATTAGCAAAATCAAGCAGGTTATAAATTCCCGCATTCACATTCAGGTTAGTCGCAATGCCGCTGTTTCCTGTAATTTCTACTTGCTGTAAGTCAATATACACCGCATCGTAGTTTGCAGGTGCATCAGTCATTAATATGGAAAATGAAGCCATGCCTGTTTCTGCATCCTTTTTACATGAGGCAAGAAATAAACTAATAAACACTAGGCTCAGGAAAATTATTTTAGTTTTCATGGGGGAGTTTTTACCAATAATGTCTCAGAAATTATGCCCAAGGGCATTGTAATTGTATACAGCTGAAAACCAATTAGTACACAACCCATCCGAAACCTCTAAAAATCCATTATGGGAAACAACTTCCGCTATTAATTTTAATATGGGAAGAGGCTTCAGAGAAATACTGAAAAATTTTATTATTTGGGCTAATATTTATGTTAACATGGTAAGTGTATAAAATATGATGGTTAAAGTTGCATAATTTAAAATTTATTCATAATATTGTACTGTCTTTCCTGCGCATAAAACCAACAGTCAAAGGCACGCTGAATAACCAAAACATTGCTTTAGTTTTAGTGATTTATGGAAAAAACAAAAATCCTGGTTTGCGACCTCGATCAAAGTAGTCTCGAACTATTACAGAAATTAATTACCAATCAAATTATTGATTCCGCAATTTATTTAAGCGACCCGAACAATTTTTTAAAGCTGGTTCAGTTTCATAACCCCCATTTGATAATTACAGATAGCAGGTTTTGGTATTACCACGATGGTAACAGTACCATTCAGCAATTGCGGAAAAATTATTCTACCCCGGTTATTATTTTGGAAAACAAGGGCAGCGAAAAAATAATTTCAAACATCTCATTCAACTTGGGTGGTGTTTATTATGTAAACGGAACAAACGGAATTTCCGATTTAATCAAATCAATTACCAGTGCGGGTGCAAAACGTTTTGCCATAACTTCCAATTTAATGAACCGCTTTAGCCACCTAAAAAAAATTTTCAAACGCTTTCAGGCTGCATCATAAACAATTCCCTGTTCTGCCCAAGAGTAAAACCAAAACCCTTAACCAAACAATTAAAATAACAAAAGCCCGCCTTCCAGCGGGCTTTTCCCTATTCGTTAATTCAGGGCAAAAGTCCTGCGGACTTTTGAGCCGGTTCGTGCTGAGTAATTCGTTATTCGTTGATAAATTATATCTTCACCATCTCCACCGTCAATCGTTCCTTCTCCCCGGGATCCATATCAATATTCTTTATAATTACCTTCTCATATCCCAACACCTCCACAGTAATGTCATACAGTTGAGGCTCCATTTCCGAAATCTCTCCTATACCCAATCCGTTAGTGCTTGCTGTATAAGTGCGTTCCGGGCTTTTTGCGGTAATCAGCGCGTTATTCAGCGGGCTTTGATTTCCGGCTTCCACAACTGTAAAGTCAATCTCGGTCTTAAAATATCCCGGATCATCCAGCCTGCGTGCGTTAAAATAGTCAGCATAAAACTGCGGAGCGCTCTCTTTAAAATTTTCCATCGCTTTGTCGAGTTGGTCCTTCAGCACTTTTTCACACCGCTTAAATAATGTCCTCTTCAAAATATCCGTTGCCGATTTCCTTTCCGATAAAACTCTTTTCGGAGCGCCAGCCAGTCCTTCAAAAATGTCAATTATATCCTGGTAATCGTCAAGGTTCTGTTGCGTTACACCGTAATTGGCAAGGTTTGCCAGTTCGGCTGTTGCCTGCGCATGAATAATATTCGCGCGGTCAATCGCCTTGTTTGTTCTCGTTTTTCTCAGTTTCGAAAAAGAGAAATTTACGTTCACAAACAAATCTTCCTTGCCTGCTACGCTGGCGTAATTTTGTACCTTGCTTCTTATAACGTTGCCCGTATTCGCCATCACATTCCATGCTGCTTCCTTGCTTGCTGTGGCGCCTTGCGGTCCCGTTTCCTGTTTCTGTGCCTGTGTGTTAATGCTGCCGAAAACAATTTTAAAGGCATCGTACGCGGCAACAAACCCCGGTTGGTTTTGCCATACATTAATGGCATCATCGCATACTAATATTACCGACCGGTTCGAATTCTGACGTGAGTTTTGATACTTGTTCATTTTGTTTTTGTTTTAAATTGTTAATATTATTTTTTAGTTTAGTTTAATCTTTACTCATTGTTAAATTTATTTCCTGTATCTTTGTTTCGTTTAACACTCAACCTAAACAGAAACAAAATTTATATCGTTTTTCGTTTCAAAAGGTTATAGTCCACCCGTCAAATTAATTGATTTTCAAAAAGAAATCTTTTTTTATTCTCTTCTTTTTTCTTCTTTCCCGGTATGAAAAAGCGAGGGGATTGAGAAGTGTGTTAGTCCATTTCAAATCTTCCACAATGGTTCCGTTCGCCATGTATTTGGGAAGCCCATAGCTGTAACGTCAACATTTGAATATTTTGCAAGCAAAACATTAAATCTGTTTCTAAAAGTATTATTTGGATTTACACCTTGTAATAAATAATTAATCATACTAAGAATAAAATAGCTGCGGTTATTGCTGATATTCGTATCAACAAGCCATTGTTTACGTGGGTTTCGGGGAACTTGTGGTCTGATGCTCATTGCCCTGTTCCATAACCGTGTATGATGAGCACATACATTTCTTAAATAAACAATACTATGCAACCACGTTTCAAAAACAGTATCTGCCAATCCGAAATAATGTGCAATTTCTCTTTTTTCTTTTCCCGGCTTCAGATTTTTATACAGCATAGATAATGAGCCAAAGGAACTTATTTCCATTGTCATCCAGCTTGGAGGAAGCGGATCGGAATATTTATTTTTAAATGCGACTATAAATTGTTCATCGCTTCGGTTAAATTCTTCACCTATTTTTGACAGGGCATTGGCATGTGATATCGGGCTGAGAAAAAGATTGGGCTGCTGAAACCAAAATGGACCGTGCGCATGTGACAAAATGTATATCATTTTTGCACGTATCGACACTTCTATTTTTTCAAGTTCTGCCAAAACCATTTTCCGTAGTTCACGGTCAAAGCAATACAACTTAAAAGCGATTTCAAATGTTGCATCGGCTTTAAAGGTATGATTTTGTTTGTCCGACAAAAGAGGATACCAGTAACCGCTGAGCCGGTAATAGCTAATGTTCTCCAATAAATGCAAAACTTTTGCCTCGTTCGCTACTTTTAACCCTCTTGTTTTAAGTTGCTGAAGCTGCTGAGTATAAGTAAGTGCATTTTTTGTGTAGGGAATTTTGCTCATAGGTCTAAAAATAAAAAGCTTACCCTGAGCGCGCTGATCTTACGGGAAGCGGGGTAAGCATGTTGATGCAAATATACGTTCATATTGTTCATTAGATACACCTCTCTGGATTTTTTCATTCAATCTTTAAACATCTAAAAGTTAATCATTTAATTTTCCATCTATTAAGAAATATACTATAATTCCCCTTCCCACTTCACACAATCCCCGCTCACAAACCTCTCCTTATCTTTCACCCATTCCGGTAACCCCGGGCTTTGCACTTTTTCTCCCCGTTTCTCCTTCTCATGCACCTTTAAATTCAACTCCAAAAGCTGCGTTAGCAAATCTTTGCTTTCATCAAATCCATATGCATCCATCACCGCCTTATCCAATGCCTCATGCAAATCCTTAATATGATTTTTTCCCGGCTGTTCCAGTATCCTGTACAAATCCCTCAGCGAATATTTATAATCTTTCATCGCGTCATTTCGTGCATCTCTTAATGCTTTTGCTGCCTTTGCTACTTTTTCTATTTGTTTTTCTGTTGGGTTTTGTGGCCAGGGAAAGGTATCCCAAACAGGATCAATTGTGTATCGGTAATCTCCCTTTAATGTTGAGCATTTCGCTTTCCACCATTCCCAATGAATAGTTGATTGTAAAATTCCGAATGAATAATAATCATCAAACATAAAAGAGATTAATGAAGCGTTGGGTCTGATTTCTGAACTAATAAATTCGAAAATATTCCGTTTTGAAACTGCAGAAACTGCAATATATCTCTTGCTCTCTTTTAGGTGTTCAACGAGTTCTGGTCTTTTTCCAATCAATTGCCACCATGAAGAATAATATTGTTGATAGCTTTTACTAATACGGGCATTCTTATCTTTTTTTAATAATTTCTCATTTTCTTTTATTTCATTTTCTGCATCCACCTTTCGGGTTGGTAAAACTTTTTCCGTGATTATTTTAAATAACTCTTTATAAGAAGATGCTTTCATTAAATCCATTTGTGAAAAGTCAATTACGAAACGCTCAGGTTGAGAATTAAAATTTGAAACCAATTCCCTTCCTATAAGGTATGGTTTTAAGATATCGTTATTCTTTTTATTTTTTTCAATTAATGTAGTTGCTTCTTTTCGTGTAAGCAAAAAACCTTCATGCCCATGCTTTTGTCCCATAATGCAAAATGCTGGCTTTGGACTATTGACATCCAAATACTTTGCAGATGTTAAATCAATATTTAAACTTAAGCTGCTGTTAATTTCATCAACAGGTTTACTATGCAGGTTCATTTTCTCATCAGGATAAAATAAAATTTTCTCACCTATATATTTCCCCTTTTTCCAATTAACAATTGAAACAAAAACCACCGCATCACCTGACCACACTTCGGACGAAACAGCATTATAAATTACGCCTCCATTGTCTACTATATAATCCAAACTGCTTTCCCGGCTGTTATTTTCACGTATGCTGTTTGTTCCGACCAGCCCGGCATACCCACCTTCTTTTAAATGCTTATGAGCTTTATAAAACCAATAAGTACAGAAGTCGGCATACTTGTTCATTTCAGGATAGGCATCCCACAACTTATTTAAATACTCTCTGCCAAATTCATTCAGCATTTTACTTCTTGCCTGGTAAGGCGGATTGCCAATTATCGCATCCGCTTCCGGCCAAACTCTCGGCTTATTGTCATCGGTAAGTAATGAATCAGCACAAATAATATTTGCATCAAGATTATCTAACGGTAAGGCATCCTCTCTGTCATGTGCATCTTTGTTTTGTGTTACCCAAAGTTCTTTTGCCACCATCAGCGTAACCTTTGCTAATTCAATTGCATCATCTTTTATGTCAATACCATAAAATTGTTTGATGCTCACAAAAGGTTCGTTTATCAAAAAGCGCGTAAGTCTTTTTGCGTCATTTGGTTTTGTACTCAGCGCACGTATTCTGTTCAGCAATGTGCGCTCCAGCAGTTTCATTTCCTTAAAAGCTATAAATAAAAAGTTACCGCTTCCGCAAGCAGGGTCAAGCACCTTAAAATTCCGTAATTCACCAATCAACTGGTAAAGTTCATCCAGTGTATCTGCCTGCTCAATTTTCCGTTTCCACGGCTGCACAATTACCGGGTCAACCACTTTCATAATATCCGTTTCATGCGTGTAGTGAGCGCCTAACATGTGGCGTTCATCTTTTCCCATAAAACTTTCAAAAATGTTTCCGAAAATTGCCGGGTTTACATGGTTCCAGTTTTTATGTGCGGCAAATTCAAGCATCGTAACTTCACGTTTGTGCAGTTCAATTGGATAAATGTTTTTAAAAAGTCCCCCGTTAAAATAATCAACACCCTTATATTTTCCTGCCGGTGTAACACCTTCCGAATTCATTTGAGTAAACAACCCCGCAATTAAATCGTACGATTGCGGAACCTTATCAACCTTAAAGTCGCTGTCAGCCACCGCTACACACTCATCAATCAGGCGCGTAAAAATTTTTTCAGGCAGTAGCCCTGTATCTTCTGCAAACATTGCCACTATGCATTGAAGGCAATATTGCAAGGCATGTTCCTTTTTAATGCCGCGCTTGCACATCGTTATAAAGATTGATGCAATTTTCTTTGCAGCGTCTTCCGTTACATCTTCACGGTCTGATGCAAATACCGGCTTTCTTGGCTCAGGAAATAAAAAGGCAAATGCCTGTTTGCGTTTTTCAAGCTCCGGCAGTTTTATTATATCAACCGGGTCATATAGTTTGGTGTTTAAATCATAAATCCAGAACTCATCAAAATTGCAAAGTATGGTGTACTGCGGTCTGTTAGGAACCAATTGAAGCCAGTATGAAAATGCCTGCTGGTAATGGTCGCCTAAATCCTCTCCGCGCTTTTTCATTTCAATCAGCACACGCGGCTTCCAGACCAAATCAGCAAACGAAGTGCTTTTCCTTTGCTCATTTCTTATTCTGAATTCACATTCTGCTCCCGCACCTTTATAACCATCCTCATATCCCAACGCACTAAAAAAGCGGTCAAGAAAAGTTTGCGCTTCTCCCTTTTCATCGCCTTTGATGTGCTTGGCGCAATATTTAATGAACTCGGTTAAGGATTGTTCTGACATGGGAGATTAAAAAGCGGATAAAGATAATGTTTCTGTTTTTTACCTTTGTATTTAAAATCTAACACACATGCCTGACAATCCAAAAAAGAAAAAACTTGACCGCAAACGTGAAAGCAAACAGAAATGGGAAAAAGAATACAAAAGAAAAAAACCGCTTAAAGGGAAACCCAATAGCTGAAATTTTATATTGGTTTAAAAATTGAATGTGGGTTTTCAGATGTTAATCTTGCATAATATTGAATCGCATAACTATCCGTCATGCTTGAAATGAAATCACAAATTACTCTATTTCTGCTATTATGAATATTATTAAAAATTATTTGGTAATCATGTGGTAACAATAAACCATCTCTTGCTTCTTTTGCTTCTTTTAAAGTATTAAATATTTTTTCAATAATTTCTTTACCACGATACTCAATAATTTGCAACCGGCTCGTTTTAATTTGTGATTCATAAATGAATTGCTTCAAGGCTTCCAATTCTAAATATTTTTTTGCTTTTAACGTTACTCGGGATAATACGGGATATTTCTTATCAGGAAGAAAAATCACATTTTCAATAAAATTATTCACGAGTCGTGTACTAAATTCCCTTCTTGAATATCCATTACTACTGATTCGCATAGATGCATCATAGCCTAATGAAATTGTATCTGTCAGGGAAGCACTTGAGGGCTTATCCAAGTCGCCAAATACAAATTCATTAATTATAATATTGTAAATACTTTTTAAATTATTTTTGTTTTCAAGAACATTAATTTTTTCTAATCCATAGCTTTGTGTAAGTTTATTATATTCCTCAATCTTCTTATTTACTTTTTTGATAATGTTTTCATAAACATCATCTTTAGCAGTGAAAAAATCAAGAGTATGAATAAATCCTGCTTGTAGTGCATCTTCAAGATCGTAAGTTGTGTAAGTAATGTCGTCAGCTAAATCCATGATGTCACATTCAATCGTTCGGAATTCATTAATTTTATCTTGGTCGAATTCCGGACAAACATTTGAAATAATATTACTTAACAATCCAGCTTCGGTATCATAAACTCCCTTTTCCACTTTTTCATAGGAAGAAGTTTCAACATTTTTAAGCAGTGCCGGATATTTTATAATCGAAGCCAGTGACCGATATGTTAAATTTAACCCAAGTCTTCGATCCTGTTCATTGATATTTTCGCAATTGGCATCCAAAATGCCGTAACGATTTTTTAGTTCAACATAATTTTTTCTTCTTTCTTTTATGTATTGCTCATCCTCTTTTTTTGTTTCATCAAGCGCTTCGATCTGTAATTCTTTTTTTTCAACTTTTGTCAAAATCCGAAACGTTTGAGCATTTCCTTCAAATCTTCCATGATCTTTCATTAAAAAATCTAATGACCTTTCTCCGATATGTCCGAATGGTGGATGACCAAGATCATGGGCTAAACCGGCAAATGATAATAAATCTAAATTTATTTTATTTGTTTTGTTTTCATTCTCCGCACCCCTTAAATCTTCTTCGTTAATTTTTATTCCAATCGTTTTAGCAACATCTGCAACTTCAATCGAATGAGTTAACCTGTTTCTAAAAAAATCAGACTCTTCACCAGGGAAAAGTTGAGTTTTCCCAGTGAGCCTTCTAAAGCTGGTGGAATGAATTAAACGGGTTAAATCTCGGGTAAACGCATACCCTGGACTTTTTAAATAACTTGGAATCTTAAAAAGTCGCTGTTTTCTTAAAAAATCATTTGGTTGGTAAAATTCCATAAACTTTAATAGGTAAAAGTAAAAGTTTTATGGAAACAAAAAAACCTTAAGCTCTATTTTATGCTCGAATTATTATTATTTAAATTTTCATTGTTTTCATTTTCCATTTCAGTGACAAACTTATCCAAATTAGGTTCTGGTGTAAATAAGTTTTCACTCACTTCATAACGAATTACATTTGGCAATGCATAAACTTCGCTATAAAATGGGCTCAAGGTTTGTTCTTCCATAGGATTTTGAGTTTTAGGTTTAGAGGGTTGCAAATGTATGTTTTTTTTCATAACCAAATTATACACCCTATATTATGTTTGGTTACATAAAAATTTGAGCCAAAAGTATTTTATCCAAAATCATCTTCAAAGCTTTTCTATTTTTTAATTTTTGAACATATGAACATCAATTAGTTAATAAGGGATGAGAAAAGTTATACACAGATGTTCAAATCTTTCACCCCATTGGATATCTGTGTATCCCAGCACCCATCTTGTCCTCCTATGAAATAAAGTAGCCCTTAGA
>JBIOHJ010000068.1:0-17594 GCA_044448905.1 Bacteroidia bacterium
CTTTGGTATTTTTAACTTTAAGAAGCGCTTCGGCACAGGCTGCAAGAGTGGAGCCTGTTGTAATCACGTCATCAACCAGCAAAATATGTTTGTCTTCAATATCAGCTGTTGAAGCAAGTGAAAAAACCTCATTCACATTTTCCCATCTCGAAAAGCGATTTTTACGGGTTTGTGTTTCGGTTTTTTTATTTCGTACTATCAAATTATTTACAGCCATAACTTTCATTGCGGCACTTAACCCTTGTACAAAATATTCGCTTTGATTATACCCACGGCTTCTTAACCGCGATTTATGAAGAGGAACTGCGTGAATCAAATTGACATCATTAAAAAACGGGCTCTTTGAAAGCTCCTGCCCGTACAATTCACCAATCTTTATTCCTATTTCTTTTTGACCTTTATATTTTAGCCGATGAATGAGTTTTTGCACCTTTTGTCCTTTGTCATAATAATAAAATGCTGAAGCTGCACTTATGTTTACTTTACCCCAAAAATGACGAAAAACAGGGTTGTCTTTCTGATCATGATAATTTGTTTTAGGTAAGTGATAGAGACAAAAAGTACAAAGTATTTCTTCGCCCTTATACAAGCTGTTGTTGCATGCCATGCAAACCTTTGGATAAAAAAGAGAAATAAAATCGTGAATCAATATATTCATTATCCCAAAAATAAAAATTGCAGAACAATTAACAGCGGAATAAATTAGTGCTTGCAGGAATTACCCCCACTTTTCTATCCGATTCTTTTGTTTCGAAAAACCCTGTAATGCTCCGATCTGCTGCAAAACAGGCTTAAAAAGGGGTTGCAAAACTAAATTTGACTTGAATTAAAAATAACCTTAATTTCGTCCCAATCTATAGGAATTTGAATTTATTAACCATAACCCCTACATCATGGCCAATCAATACACCGAAACTGTAAACTTTGACAACAAAGAGCAAGATTCAAAAAAGGTAATTGTTATTGTTGTTATTTCTATACTGCTTGGAGTAAATGGTTTATTATTATGGCAGTTTTTTGATAAAAAAACACATCTCGAGGAAGTCAACAAAACACTTGACTCCACCATTGCGGAACGCGATGCCATTTCAGCCGAGTTGAAACGAATGAAAGACGAATATGAAAAAATAAACCAGGAGAATGCAGGTTTGCAAAGCCAGTTATCGGCTAAAGACGAAGAAATAAAACTAAAGATTTCCGAAATTCAACGGTTGGTAAACTCTGGTGATGTCGCACAATTGAAAAAAGCGAGGGAAGAGCTGACGGTATTACGGCAAATGAATCAAAACTATATTGTGGAGGTAGATTCATTAAAAAAGTCCAACGAAGAGCTCAACAAGCAAAATCTTACTTTGGCTGAAAACCTCACCTCCGAAAAAGGCAAGGTCGAAAATCTTGCGCAGGAAAATACATTGCTTGCCAATAAAGTTGCCATTGGTTCGGTGCTGAGAACCATTGATGTTTCTGCTATGGGTGTCCGTTTCAAATCGAATGGCAAGGAAAGCGAAACGAACCGGGCCTCAAAGACCCAAAAAATAAAAACCTGTTTTACGGTTCTCGAAAACCTTGTTGTAGATAAAGGTGCAAAAGAAGTTTTTTTGCGCATGTTAAGCCCTGATGGCGCTGTAATTTCAACTTCTACCGAAACGTTCATGTATAACGGGCAGGCTACGCTTTTTACAATTAAGGATTCGTTTGATTATAACAATGAAAAAGCCAAGGTGTGTGTATATTTCGAAAAAGGCTCGCAATTTATTAAGGGAAAATATACCATCGAAATTTATAGCGGTGGAAACCAGATTGGCGGCACTTCACTTTTAATGAAATAATTTTTTATTGCTGCTGCAGTTTTTTTTCTTTTCCTGTTTTTTTAACTCATCCGGATTTTTCAGGCCGGTAAAACCATAGTACGGCAAGCCTGTCAAATTGAAATTTTCTTTACTGGGTGCAAATTCCAAATGAAATACTTATGAACGTATTTCATATTGGCACAGGCATTGAATAACCTGGTTCATATTAAACCTAAAAAAGAAAGCGGGGAAAATCCTATGAAAAAATTCATTTACACATTTTCGATTTTGCTGGCAGCATTGACTGTAAAAGCAAATCACATGAGTTCGGAACTGGTGCTGGATGTTCACGGGCAAACATTATTTACCGTTGCGTTAGATGACCGGTTTTACAATCACCCCGACTACCGGTATCGTATATCTGACATTATACCCGGCAACCATTTTCTCCAGGTTCAAACAGGAGGGTTTTATCCTTACCCGGTTCATACATTATTCAGCGGATATATTAACATACCTGCTGCATCTATAGTAACCGCACGTATTGATCGCATGGGGCGTTATCGTGTGATAAACATTGTTCCAAAATATATGACTCCTGTAGTGTACCAGGCTCCTGTGCCTGCACCCTGCCAATTTGCAATGAGCAACTATGATTTCGATATGTTGCGCAATTCCGTTGAGAGCAAAAGCTTTGAAAGCACCCGCATGCAAATTGTAAAACAGGTATTGAGCGAACGGTTAATATCAACCAGGCAAGTTATGGAACTGATGAACCTCATGTGGTTTGAATCGAGCAAGCTGGAATTGGCAAAATTTGCGTTCGGCCGCACTTTAGATAAGGAAAACTATTTCAGGGTTAATGATGCTTTTACCTTTGAAAGCAGCATTACAGAGTTAAACGAATTTTTACGACATGGTTAAATAAGGGTTAGCTTTTCGTAAGTTGATAAAACCAGCCGCCCCACCCGGTGGCTGGTTTTGTTTTAGCAGGATGAATTAGATTTGCATCCTTCCATAGTTTCAGCACCCGTAACCAACCCTAAATTTAATTCTCTATGACTTTTGTCCGAAAAATTAAAGTTGCAGCAGTTATTATTCTTTTTAGTATTCAAAGCCCCGTTTCAGCACAGGTTAACCGCCCGCCCGACCGGATGAAAATGCTTTCGGCTTTTAATGGCGAGTGGAAAGGCGAAATGGTTGAAATGCAGAATAAGAAAAAAATAAAAACCAAAATTGCGCATACCTCCATGAAAGTGGCGGGAGGCTGGGGTGTGCAGATTTCGGAAGCTGCCAACCTGCCCGATAAAACAAAATACGTTTCTGTAAAAATTTTCAGCTACAGCCCTACGGGCGATACTACCTATATGTACGTAGTAGATAACAAAGGCGCCACGTATTTTTATACGGGCACATGGAAAGGAACCAAGCACCTCGATTTAAAATTTATGGCAATGGACGATAAAGGTAAGGATGTAAAAAAAGAAGTGAGCTACGATTTTCTTTCTATGCGCGAATACAATTATAAATTTACCACCACAATTGGCGATTCGCTTGCTAATGTGGTTGAAATGAATATGAAGAAGCAATAACCAGTTGTATTTACAAAGCGAAAAAGAAATTATTTTTTACTCCTTCACAATATTCTTACAAAAAACCTTCTCTTTTGTTTTATTGAAAGAGTGTAATTTTACTCAATTTTAAACATAAAAGCGAAACGAGCATACAGCAAATGGAAGAAGTAAAACCGCTGCGCGACAGGATAGTGGATGTTCTTAAAACCTGCTACGACCCTGAAATTCCGGTTGATATTTATGAACTGGGATTGATATATGAAATCAATTGCCTTGACGGAAATGATGTGCATATTAAAATGACATTAACCTCACCGGCTTGCCCTGTGGCTGAGTCGCTGCCGGTTGAAGTGGAGCAGAAAATAAAAAATATTCCGGATGTGAATAACGCTAAAGTTGAAATCACCTTTGAACCACCTTGGGAAAAAACGATGATGAGCGAAGAAGCAAAGATGGAGCTGGGGATGTGGTGATGTTAGTTGGGAGCTTGTAGTTCGGAATTCGGAGACAAAGAAAAATGGAAAAAGAAATAATTAATAAAGTTGAAGAAAGTGGTTTAGTTACCATCAACCTGGAAGATTTTTATTCGGAAGGTGAGCGTGTATTGTTCGACATTAGATCATTATTGTACGAAGAGCTGGTTTTAAAAGAAAAAGATTTTCGTGAGTTTGTAAAATCAAACGATTGGTCGGTTTATAAAAACAAGTATGTTGCCATAACCTGTTCTAACGATGCCATTGTTGCAAGCTGGGCATACATGCTCCTTGCCTCTGTATTACAGCCCTTCGCAAAAAAAATTGTGTTTGGCGATTTGAAAGAATTGGAAGAAGAGCTTTTCCATGATTCGCTCCAAAAAATAAACCCTGAATTGTACCGCAACCAGCGTGTGGTAATAAAAGGCTGTGGCGATATACCGGTCCCGGTTTCGGCATTTGTTGAAATTACTGCGTTGCTTCGCCCCGTTGTAAAAAGCATTATGTATGGCGAGCCCTGTTCAACTGTTCCGGTTTATAAAAGTAAAGGCTGAAAACCGTCACATAATGGTGTGGTGAGGCATTTACAGAGTTAAAAATTTTCGGATATTCGCCTTCCCTAAAAAATTAAATAAAAAAATCATGTTTAAGAAAATCGCAACCTTCCTGTTATTCATCAGCATTGTTACACCGGCTAAAATATTTGCTGATGAAGGCATGTGGCTATTATCATTAATTAAAAAGCTCAACGAAGCCGACATGCAGAAAATGGGCTGCAAGCTCACTGCCGACCAGATTTATAGTGTAAACAATTCTTCGCTGAAAGATGCTTTTGTTTCGCTTGGCGGATTTTGCACTGCCGAACTGGTTTCAGAAGATGGCTTGCTCATCACTAACCACCATTGCGGATTGGATGCCGTGCAAAGCCACAGCACTCCTGAAAAAGATTATCTAACCAATGGCTTCTGGTCTAAGAACCGCGAAGAAGAACTATCCAATCCCGGGTTGTTTGTAAAATTTTTAGTCAGGATGGAAGATGTAACCGACAAAGTGAAAGCCGAACTGAGCGATACACTCAGTGAAGCGCAATTACAGGCAGCGCTGCCAAAAATATTTTCAAAGATTACCAAAGCCGCTACTGACAGTACCGGCTACACTGCCGATGTAAGAGGTTTGTTTAAAGGCAATGAATATTATTTGTTCGTTTACGAAACATTTACTGATGTCCGCTTAGTTGGTGCTCCTTCGATGAGCATCGGAAATTTCGGTGCCGATACCGATAACTGGATGTGGCCCCGCCATACCGGTGATTTCAGCCTTTTTCGGGTTTACTGTTCAAAAGACGGCAAGCCGGCTGAATATTCAAAAGATAACGTACCGTATAAGCCCAAACACTTTTTGCCGGTTTCAATAGCCGGGCTTAAAAAAGATGATTTCACCATGATACTCGGCTATCCCGGCCAGACTGACCGTTATCTCACTTCGGGTGGAGTGGATATGGCTGTTGATCTTACGAGCCCTGCCGTTGTTAAAATACGTGATAAAAAATTAGAGATAATGAATGCCGACATGAAAGCAAGCACAGATGTAAGAATTAAGTACCAGTCGAAGCACAACCAAACCAGCAACTACTGGAAATATTATATCGGGCAAACCAAGCAGTTAAAGCGTATGCGTGTTGCAGACAAGAAACGTGATGAAGAATCGAAATTCACAGCATGGGCTAACGCTGATGATGCACGAAAAACAATTTATGGCAATTTAACTTCCGAATTAAAAAAAACATATGATGATCAGCGCAAAACTATTTTAGCAAGGACATATCTGGTTGAAGCAATTTTTCAGGGCCCTGAAATACTGCCGCTGGCATTAAGCGCGCAGCCTTTGGCTCAGGTTCTTGCCAATAAAGAATCAAAACCCGAAGATATTGCAAAGGCAACGGAGCCGATAAAAGAACAAATAGAAGAGCATTTTAAAAATTACAATTTGCCTACCGATCAAAAATTGCTTTCTGGATTGCTAAAATTATATTACAATGACATTCCGAAAGAACTGCAGGCTCCGGTTTTTCGTGAAATTGAAAACAAGTTCAAAGGAGATTTTGATGAATATGCCGAAGAGGTTATGGAGCACTCCATTTTTGCAACACGCGAAAAGCTGGAAGCATTTTTGAAAAATCCTTCAGCTAAAAAATTAAATAAGGATTTAGCATATCATGCCGTTACCTCAATAATGGATCATTACCAGGCATCCGTTCGTCCGGGACTGCGTGTGTTAGATCAGAAACTGACTAAGCTTAACCGTGCTTACATTAAAGGGCTTCGTGAAATGAGTCCGGAGAAGAAATTTTTTCCTGATGCAAATTCAACCATGCGCTTTACTTATGGTTCGGTAAAAGATTATTACCCGATGGATGCAGTCTCTTACACATGGTTTACCACCATTGATGGAGTGATGGAAAAAATGGATAACTCAAACGAGGAGTTTAAAATTAAGCCTGACTACGAAGCGCTTTACAAGAAAAAAGGCTACGGCAGGTATGCCGAAAACGGAACGTTGCATACATGCTTTATTACCAATAACGATATTACCGGTGGTAATTCAGGAAGCGGTGTGCTTAACGGTAATGGTGAATTGGTTGGGCTGGCTTTTGACGGCAACTGGGAAGCCATGTGCGGTGATATTGCTTTTGATCCTAACTATAAGCGAACAATTTGTGTTGACATACGCTATGTATTATGGGTGATTGAAAAGATAGGTGGTGCCACACATCTTATCAATGAAATGAAAATTATGAACGGGACTGAAATGACAAAAAATTAAAAAATTTTTGTCTTAAGCCAATACCAGCGAATATTTCCCCTCAATTTCATCAAGCACATCCCGCACCTGCTGTAAATCAAAAAGAGTTACCAGCCTCATGCGGAACTCTTTAAAGTGATCTATCCCTTTAAAGTAATTGCAGTAATGCCTGCGCATTTCGAGCATGCCAAGCTTTTCGCCTTTCCAGCGTACTGAAAAATCCAGGTGCTGACGGCAAACATTTACACGGTCAGTAATGGTTGGCGATGAAAGGTGCATACCGGTTTTCATAAAATATTTAATCTCGTTAAATATCCACGGGTAACCAATGCTCGATCTGCCAATCATTACCCCATCCACACCATAACGGTTTCGCATTTCCAATGCTTTTTCTGCTGTGTCCACATCGCCATTCCCAAATATCGGGATGTGAATACGCGGGTTATTTTTTATTTCACCAATCAAAGTCCAGTCTGCAGGACCTTTATACAACTGCGCGCGGGTTCTTCCATGAACAGATAATGCTTTAATGCCGATATCCTGTAAACGCTCGGCTACTTCCACCACATTTTTTGTTTTATCATCCCAGCCCAAACGTGTTTTAACAGTAACGGGTAGATTCACCGACTTTACAATTTCTTCCGTCATCTTCACCATCTTCGGAACATCCTGCAATAAGCCGGCACCAGCACCCCTGCAGGCAACGCCCTTCACAGGACAGCCGTAATTGATATCAATTAAATCGGGGTTTACCTTTTCGGCAATCAATGCGGCCTCGCGCATCGAATTTATTTCACTTCCGTAAAGTTGTATTCCAACAGGCCGTTCATACTCGAAAATGTCGAGCTTCTTTTTGCTTTTTACCGCGTTTCGAATCAACCCTTCCGATGAAATAAATTCGCTGTACATCATGTCGGCACCGTTTTGTTTGCATACAGCACGAAAAGGCGGATCGCTCACGTCTTCCATAGGCGCAAGCAATAGCGGAAAATCTCCCAGTTCTATGTTACCGATTTTAACCAATGACTAATTGCTAATTTGGCCGCAAATTTACTCTAAAATGACTTTACGGGGAAGCCTCTCAGGTAGTTCACCTATTCAAAAGCTGCTTTTTATAGTTGGAATCATGCTTTTGTCGGGAATTTTTTTCCTGGTGCTCAGTTATTTTCTGGCAAATATGATGTATGGCATAAATATCATGTCGGATCCTGGGATAATGAATGATTTAGATAATCCGCTTGTAATGAAAAGCCTTAAGCTGATGCAAATTCTTTCCGGTGGTTTCGGAATGTTTTTAATGCCAGCCCTTATTTGTGCTTTGTTATTTGACAGCAGCAGCAATTACCTGCAGGCGAAAACATTTTTTTCATTCAAACTATTTCTTTTGATTTTACTGGTTGCATTTTCATCCGTTCCGCTTATCAACTGGATGGTGGAAATAAATAATCAATTAAAACTACCATCATTTCTTTCATCAATTGAGCAATGGATGAAAGATTCCGAAGCAGAAGCAGCGCGGCTGACTGAAGCATTTCTCAAAATAAATTCAACCGGGGATCTAATTGCCAATTTATTTATGATTGCATTGCTTCCGGCTTTGAGCGAAGAGTTTTTCTTCCGTGGAGTTATCCAGAAAATATTTTCGGAGATGACAAAAAATATTCATGCAGGTGTAATCTTGGGCGCCATTTTATTCAGCGCAATTCACATGCAGTTTTATGGCTTCTTTCCGAGGATGATGCTTGGCATTTTTCTGGGATACCTGTTGGTATGGAGTGGAAGCATCTGGCTTCCGGTAACAGCCCATTTTATTAATAATGCCTCCGCAGTTATTTTATCTTATTATGAACAGAAAGGATTGCTGAAAATTAATCCTGATGAAATCGGTACAAGCACTAATGAACAGTGGATGTTGATTACAACTATAATTATTACCGCGTTTTTAATTTTTCTTCTTTACAAAAACCGAAATAAAAAAGCAGAAGTTGAAACGGTTCTCCCATATTGAACCCGGTTCATCCATTTTTTATTACTTTGCAACCTCTTTAAAAAATACGGAGAGATGTCAGAGTGGCCGATCGAGCATGCTTGGAAAGCATGTGTACTGTAAAAGGTACCGTGGGTTCGAATCCCACTCTCTCCGCGCTTTTTCCAATTTGAATAACGAACTAAAACTTCTTACTTCGCTGTTCAAATGTTCCTGATTCAAATTAATTCTTTCAATCTCAACTCACTTCCCCCCTCAACGACTGCGTAATCTTTTGTTTCAGCCGAGTTATTCCCAAATGCTGCGGTATCAAAAACATCAGTTTGGTCAGGGCTGCTTCGGTAGTCATGTCTAATCCGCTTATCACACCTGCCTCCTGCAAATGTTTGCTCGCTTCATATTTTCCCTGCTCCACGCTGCCTCCACCCCGTTGCGTAACATTTACAATGGTAATTCCTCGTTTAATGGCTTTATCAATAGCATCAATAAACCATTTATCAGTAGGTGCATTTCCCGAACCAAATGTTTCCATAACTACAGCACGGATTCCCGCAGCATTCAACAAAGCTTCTATCCATTCTTTATTCATACCGGGAAAAATTTTTAAAATTCCGGTATTGGTTTCAAGCTTCGTGTGAACTGCAAATTTTTTCTTCGAAGGTTTCGCAATAAGCTGCTCACTAAATTGAATGTGAACTCCCGCTTCGGCAAGTGGCGGATAATTCAACGACTGAAATGCTTCAAACTTCGATGCGTTATATTTACTCGCCCTGTTCCCGCGAAACAATAAATGGTCAAAATAAATAGTCACTTCGGGCACAGCAGGTTTCTTATTTATTTCGGCTGCGGCAATTTCAAGTGCGGTAATTAAATTTTCTTTCGCATCGGTGCGGATTTCCCCAACCGGCAATTGCGAACCGGTAAGCACAACCGGCTTTCCCAAATGCTCCAGCATAAAGCTCAATGCCGATGCCGTATATGCCATCGTATCCGTTCCGTGAAGAATCACAAACCCGTCATAATTTTCATATTGATTACCTATAACCTGCGCAAGCTGCACCCAATGCGATGGCTGCATATTGGACGAATCAATCAAAGGCGAAAAAGACTGAACCGTAATAGTATGATTTAATCTTTTTATTTCAGGAACATGCGAATAAATCTGTTGGAAGTTAAATGGCTTCAGCACCGCTGCTTTTTCATCATACACCATCCCTATGGTGCCGCCCGTATAAATGATGAGGATTTTTTTCATTGTGCTAAAATAGCACAAGTTCAATTTATCCACCGAAGCCATTTTTAAGCACAGTGGAAATTAAAAGTTGAACTTAATATTTCACCACTTTCCTCACTTCTTCTTTCCCATCCACACTCACCTTCACAAAATAAATCCCCTGCGGCAAATCTTTTATATCAATTTTCATTTCCTGTTTGCCTGCATTCTGTAGTCCCCCTTTAGGGGTCAGGGGTTTTACAACCTGCCCATAAATATTAAAAAACGAAACATTGGTTTCTTTTGGAGATATTAAGTTATATTGAATGGTGATAAAATCGGTAGCTGGGTTGGGGAAAAACATAAAAAAAGAATTGTTTGCAGTTTCATCCATACCAACACCCTGACAAGCATCGCTTAAACCACTTAAGGTATTTGCAATTAGTTGTGTAGTGGTATCCACAAGATTAATAATGGGTAATGAAATCGTAATCGGTTGTAGAGAAAGTGTTAAATTAGAGCTGGTGATATTGTATATAGAATCATTGCAAGTTCCTGTACCGGCACCTGTTATTTTAAGTAATTGCAAAACCGATCCTCCTGTTGCAGTACGAGAACCACACATAGTGAAGCCTCCACCTGTCGTTGAAATAATTTTAGTTGCGTAATCGGTAATTCCATTGCTAATTTTTTTTGACCATAAAACATTTCCTGTATTATCAGTCGAAAGAACCACGGTTTTAAAGGGGCTCTCTCTTTGCCCGGCAACAGTAATAGTGCCGTTTGCGTATTCAATGCCATTGCCTTGTAAATAAAAGTTGCCGGATCCGGCATATTGCTTTGACCAAACAATACTGCCAGAAGTATCCATTTCCGCAATAAGCATATTATTAATACTGTTTGGTAAATTAACATAGCGCCCTGTCATCAGGTAATTCCCATTCGGTTTTTCTTTCAAATCAAAGCAATTATATAATTCAAAATTGCTAGAAAAATATTTATTCCAAATAAAGTTGAAATTTGAATCTGTTTTAATTAAAAGTATATTCTGACCTGTCCCTGTAAATGGTAAATAACTAGACATTAGAAAATCACCATTTGAAGTCCTTAACAATGTAATAGGAGAAATCGTATTTCCTGGTGAATCGAAAGCAATTTGTTGTAAAATATTTCCATTACTATCAAGCTTCACTAAATATTCTCCAGTAGTTGCTAAGGTTTCGCCCAACACATATAAATTTCCTAAAGCATCTTTTTCAATTGAATTTGCGGAACGTGCACCGTTGGTCAATACTCTATGCCACAACTCATTTCCATTCAAATCAAATTTTATTATTTGTGCATATCCTTGAAATGATGGAGACGTGCCGCCAGATATAGTCACAGCTAACCCTCCATCATTTGTGACTATTAAATCAGAAAAAAGAACATTATTGCCAATAAAACCTCTGGTCTTTATCCAAGCTGTATTTCCATTCATATCCGTTTTTATAATAATGCCGTCATAATCTGATGTTATATTGTCAGTAATATTTCCACAGGTTGCATATCCTCCATCCGGAGTTTGAACAATAGAAAACAAATTACCATCTGAACTATTTTGCGCAAAACATTTGTGAAAAGTAGTTTGCGATTTTGCCTGAACACAAATTGAAAGTGTAATGACAATAAGTAAATATTTTTTCATTCTTTAATTTTTATTTAAATTTAGTGCATAGCGAATGGCATCAAAAATACAACTCTTTCCCTCCATAAAAACCACCTCCTTTTCAAGAGCCGGTTTCCTTTTCCTGATTCCCCTCTGTGTGTTTGCCTTGTGTGCAAGAGAGAGGGGTTAGTGCCTGTCCCGATTTCTCGGGAGGTGTGTCCTTAAATCTTCTGCATCTTTCGCAACCATTAAAATTCCTTCATTTTTCGAATATTTTAAATAAAATGCCAAAAAGCGTGCAAATTCTATGTTTTTTGCCATTTCTGCCTAACCTTTTATCGTATCTCCCTAACCTTTTGTCTCATCTCCCGAACCATTTGTCTCATTTCCCGAACCTTTCGTCTCATCTCCCGAACCTTTTATCTCATTTCTCGAACCTTTTGTCTCATTTCCCGAACCTTTTGTCTCATTTCCCGAACCTATCGCTTCATTTCCCAAGCCTTTCATCTCATCTCCCGAACCTTTTTCCTTATCTCCCAGCTTCATTAATCCACCTGCAAACCAAACACCCGTTCCGCATTTTCCGAAGTAACTCTGGCCACTTCCTTCTCCTCAATATTTTTAATCTCCGCAATCTTCTTCACAACCTGTAAAATAAAAGCCGGTTCATTCCGCTTTCCTCGAAAAGGCGCAGGTGCCAGGTACGGAGCATCCGTTTCCACCACCAAATGTTTCAAATCAATTTTCTCCACCACCTTATCCAACCCCGAATTCTTATACGTTACCACCCCGCCTATGCCCAAATAAAAACCCATTCTAATAATTTCACTCGCCTGCTCCACCGTTCCCGAAAAACAATGAAATATTCCTGATGAATTTAAATGCGTATTTTTTTTAAGAATAGTAATAATTTCATTTGTTGCTTCACGCGAATGAATCACAACAGGTAATTTTTTTGCTGAAGCCCAGCTGCATTGCGTTATAAAAGCCTCTTCCTGTTCTTTCACAAAAGTTTTATCCCAATACAAATCAATTCCTATTTCGCCCACTGCATAAAATTTTCCTTTCGCAAATTCGTTTTCAACTTTCGTTAACTCTTCTTTATAATTTTCTTTTACCGAACACGGATGCAAACCCATCATCGGGAAACAGTTTTCAGGAAACTCATCACACACTTTATACATTCCTTCAAACGAAGTGCTGTCAATATTAGGAACGAAAAATTTCTTTACCCCTTTATTAATGGCATCCGTAATCAGATTATTTCTGTCCGGATTAAATTCCTCCGCGTAAAGATGAGTGTGCGTATCTGTAATATTCACGGCACTAAATTACTTATTGAAGTATTGCTTTTACAAATTTCAAGGGGTTTTTTGAAATACTTGATACTTGATACTTGATACTTGATACTTTTGCCTGCTATGCCAAAGTTTTTAATCATCCGTTTCAGCTCCATTGGAGATATTGTGCTCACCACTCCCGTAATCCGCTGCCTGAAAAAACAGGTAAAGGATGCCGAAGTTCATTTCCTTACCAAAAAATCTTTTGCCGAAATCATTGAACACAATCCATATATTGATAAGAAAATATATTTTGACAACAATCTTTCTCAAACAATTCAAACCCTCAAACTTTCAAACTATGATTACATCATTGACCTCCATCACAACCTGCGCACTTTTTTAATTAAGCTCCGACTGATGAAAAAATCTTTTTCATTCAACAAACTAAATTTCGAAAAATGGCTGATGGTAAATTTCAAAATAAACCGTCTTCCAAACAGCCACATCGTTGACCGCTACCTGGAAACGGTTAAAAGTTTCGGAGTGATAAATGATGGCGAAGGATTGGATTATTTTTTACCGTGTGATATAAACCCGAATTTCGATTTACCCGAAAAATATATTGCCTTTGTGATTGGTGCAAAACACTACACCAAAAAATTGCCGGTAGAAAAAATAATTTCCATCATCAGGAAAATAAATCAGCCTGTCGTCTTGGTTGGCGGGAGAGAGGATACAAAGTCTGGTGAGCAGATAAAATCCGAAATCCGAAATCCGAAATCCGAAATTATTAACTCTTGTGGTCAATGTTCCATAACCCAATCGGCATCAATAATAAAAAACGCTTCCGCTGTAATTACACACGACACCGGCATGATGCACATTGCCGCTGCATTTAAAAAGAAAATTATTTCAATCTGGGGAAATACCATTCCTGAATTCGGAATGCAACCTTATTATGGTAATGAAATTCCAAATTTGAAATTTGAAATTCGAAATTTAAAATGTCGTCCCTGCACAAAAATTGGTTTTGATAAATGTCCCAAAGGTCATTTTAAATGCATGATGGAAATTAATGAGCTTGAAATCGCAAAAGCAGCCAGCGAAATCTGAAAGGTAATCCCCGTTAAGCCTTATTCATTCTCTGGAACCAGATAAAAGAAACTACTACCCCCGAAACAACTCCTTCAAGAAATGTAACTAATGAAGCCGACAATGGATTCAGATATGCTCCGAAAAGCTGCGTTTCTTTTATATGCTGCATCAGGGTTACATCTGCATAAGAGAGATTAAAGAATATGAAAGCAGAAAATCCTGCAGAGATAACTATAGACGTAAACACTCCGTACATGAGCACTGTTAGTAAATCTTCACCTCCTTTATCAATATAAATTTCTTTTTTTACAATGTGCTTTATTGCGAAAAGCATAACCAATACATTAAAAAACCGCAACTCTACAATTTCGCTCCACCCGATTAATTTAATAATCATGAAATAGGCAATAAGCACAAGTATTGCTATTGCCGATGTTTTATAAATTGTTAAAAGGATTTCTCTTGAAATAATTTTAGTTGCCATGATGACTTGGTTTAAAAAGATAACCAAATTTAATTCATCTAAAGCAGAAAAGCAAATTTTCTATGCCTTTATTTTTGGCTTGCCCCAGCTTTCTAATTCTTCTTTACTCCACAACCCGGGATAAAAAATTCTGCGCTGGTGTTTTGGCGGTAAATATTTTTGCCAATTGGTTCCGCCAGTTGCAGCTACATCACCCGAATCTTTTTGAAGATAACGCGAAGCCGATTTCATATGTACCATGGGCCAGTTTACATTTACATTGGCGTCTAACTGGCGGAGGGCTTCAATAACTTTCGGGTTTTGCTGGTCTTCATTACTCAGCGATTTATACTTTGCCCAAATGTTTTTGCTTTTATACTCGTTTGCAAGGTCAATTAACTTTTGTGAATATTTTTTTTCAAACTGTTTCAGCGTAAGCGTTTTTTTTCCGGAAGCGAGTTCAATAGAACCTTTTTTCCAGTAAATAAATTCAAACATTTCTTCGATGGAAGAATCCGAATTGAAACGATGCTTTTCTTCTTTATCAACAAGGTTTATCAAATCAGTTGAGCAAATTTCAATCATCCGGTATTGAGCACTCTGAAATCCGCTTGCCGGAAGCAGTGCCATCCGGAAAAGAAGGAATTGCTGTGGCTCCATTCCGTCAACCATTATATCGAACGATTTTGTGAGTGCTTCAAAATAACGGTTCACACGCGTTAAACGTTCAACAAAAAATTCTGCATCCAGTTTTTCTTTCCATCCCATATCATGCCCGTCAGGCAAAACATTTCTGCCATTGTTTGCAATCTGTTCCAGTTCGTGCAAACAAAGCCTGAAGTAAAGTTCGGTAACCTGGTGGTAGATGATAAAAATTAATTCATCCGGAAAATCTGTCCTGGGAGCTTGAAGCGTGAGCAGCTTGTCAACATTGGTGTAATCCCAATAGGTAAGGTAATTTGAAAACAGCAAACCATCGAGGTAGGAATTTAAATCCTGCCCCATGGAAGCATACTTTTTTTCTAACTCGTTTACTTTCTTTTCAATTTCAGGATTGAGTGCCACAGGTCAGTTTGAAGGTTGCGAAGTAAAAAATTTTGAACTCATTTAGTCCCTTCTGCCCATGTATATCATTATGTAATACATCAAAGTGGCAAGCGAGCCTATTGCAGCAACAACATACGTCATGGCAGCCCACCAAAGTGCATCTTTTGCCTGCTTATGTTCGAGGCTCGAAGCCACGCGGCTGTTTTCCAGCCAAACCAAAGCCCTGCGGCTCGCATCAAATTCAACAGGGAGCGTTACAAAACTGAACAGAGTGGTCAGCGAAAATAATACGATTCCAATTAACAATAATTGCGGAAATGTTTGAAAGAAGATAATTCCGGCAAGTAAAATCCATGTCATCCAGCGCGAACTTATATTTACAACCGGTACCAAAGCCGAACGCAAATTAAGCCATGCATAAGCATTGGCATGCTGTACGGCATGGCCACATTCGTGCGCAGCAACTGCAGCTGCGGCAGCATTTCTTCCATGATACACATCACCGCTAAGGTTGACCGTTTTGTTCATGGGGTTGTAATGATCAGACAACTGCCCTTCGACCGAAATAATTTTTACTTCGGTTATCCCATGGTCACGTAACATTTTCTCGGCAATTTCTTTTCCGCTCATTCCCGAACTGATGGGTGTTTCGGCATACAGTTTAAACTTGCTCTTTAAACGCATCTGGATGAGCCATCCGGCTAACATCAGTGCTATCATTAATAAATAAATTCCTGGCATTATGTTATAATTTTTCTGCAAAGTTAATACAAAAACAACTGTTTTCGGGTGATAAAAATAGGGTCAGTCCACTCTTCAAGCAAATTTCACCTTGCAAAAGATGGATTGAACGGTGTTCAACAAATAATTACAATTTTTAATTTTCAAGAAATATTATTTTTTTCCTGGTTTCAGTTCCATTCACTTTTATTTTGAGCAAATAAACTCCGGCAATACCGGGTGAAGGAATAACATAGGTTTGAGGACTTACTTTTGATGATTGAGGGTTTTGCTTATAAACTTCGCGACCGGTAATATCAAACATTGATAATTCAAGTTCGCCATTTAATCTGACATCAGAAATCCGCAATTCGCAATAGTTGCTTGCCGGGTTAGGATAAACTTCAACATTAAAATTATCAATCGAATAATTTTCAATTCCTAACGGTATGCCGTTAATGTTTATATCGTCAATAAAAATATTGTTGGAAGAATCGTGCGTGTAAATGAATTTGAATTTTACGTTGGGCTGTCCGCTGAATTGTGGGGATGAGAGGAGCAAAGTTTCAGTTCGCCATTGAGAAGCGATAGGAATAAAATTTCCGGTAACAATGCCTGCCGTATAAAAAGCATTTCCGGTTTTGATATACCGTAATGACCATGTTAGCCCGCAATTAGAAGTAACATATACTCTCAGATTATCTGTTCCCGATGTGTCCGTTCCGGCCGAAGCCAGCTTAAAAGTCATTATGGCATTGCCAATGTTGCTGAAATCATAAGCAGGTGTAATAAATATATCGGTGCTGCCGGATATGTTACCCGAAAAATTATCGAGCTTAACTGATTTTACTCCGCTTACTGATGCATCAGCTGAAATAGCCCACGTAGAACCGCCTGCGGTATTTTCAACTTCCCAATCTGTTGATGGAAAAATTACTGATTCAAAATTCTCAGTAAAAGGTGCAGTATAATTAGAAACAGCCGGGTATACTTTGATAAAGTTGGTTTTAGTCAGCGAAACGGTACCCGCAGCATTTGTAACGCTAAGTGTTGCATAATATAACCCTGGGGAATTATATTGTATTACCGGATTTTGCAAACCGGATGTGGAAGGAGTTCCTCCCTGGAAACTCCAGCTCCATGAAGTCGCATCGCCATTCCATGAAGCATCATTGAAATTTACATTCGATCCGGTACATACGAAATATTTATCGGCATAAAAATCAGAAACCATCATGCAGGGAACCGCAGGTACTCCGTTGGTTCCGGTTGCGATTAAATTGGCTGATGAAATTAAATTAGAACGGAATCCGCCAAGTGTTGCATCCATGCGGGTTTTTTGCCCCCATGTAAAAATATTCATACACTCATCATCGGAATAATCCATGTAGTCACTAAACAGATCGCCATCGGGTGCATTACCGCAGCTAATATGCGGATAAGCAACACAACCATAATTAGGGCCTTGCGAAGTAGGTGTATCAAAAACCTGGTCATCA
>JBIOHJ010000069.1:0-17311 GCA_044448905.1 Bacteroidia bacterium
GTACACACGCGACAGCAAAGGATTTAACACGATCAATTATTTTCCGACAGAAAACTTTATAGTAAAGCTGGAGCTTGAAAAACAATTGCACATTCCGCAGCTGATTGTAAAAGTAATTGACAAAGACACAAAGAAACCGATAGATAAAGCAACCATCGGTATAGACCAAACGGATAAAACGCTTGGCTATACTAACAAGCTGGGTATATGGCAGCAAAAGCTGGAGCGCGATTTACAGATGACCATTATCGTAACCAAAGCGGCATACAGCCCTAAGGTTGTTTCGTTGTCAAACATCGGGCGCAGTGTGGAAAGCGATTTTGAAGTTACTGTTGAGCTGAAAAAAGGCGAAGACATTGGCGAGTTTGCGCGCTGGTATAAAATTGTATATTTTGATTTTGACAAAGCGAACATCCGTTCCGATGGGTCAAAAATAATGATGGAGGTGCTGCAGTTTGTGCAGGCGCATCCCGAAGTAAGGTTACTGATGAACTCTTATTGCGACTCGCGCGGAACAAACGCCTATAACGAAAAGCTCTCAAAACGCAGAGCCGAGTCAGCCACCCAATGGCTGGTAAATAACGGTATGGACAGACGCGTGGTAGAAAAAATGGAGTGGGCTGGCGAAACCATGCTGATGAACAAATGTTCCGATGGCTCCAACTGCACCGAAGAAGACCACCAGAAAAACCGGAGAACAGAGATCCGCGTAATAAGAGTGGACAGGGGACTGACCATGAAGAAATAAGGACTAATCATTTTTCCTACTAAAAAGCCTCTGCTAATTGCAGAGGCTTTTTCTTTTTCGAAATTTTCAAAATCAAAAATAATTTTTACATTTGATAACTATTTCATCATGATGAAAAAAATACTTACTCTCTTTTTTATCTGTTCTTATTTTTTTGCTGAAGCGGATTATTGGACGCAGAAGGCGAATTTTGGAGGAGCAGCAAGATATCAGGCTGTTGGATTTTCAATAGGAAATAAAGGATATATAGGAACAGGTAATGATAATAGTGGAAACTTTTATAACGATTTCTGGGAATGGGACCAGTCAACTAATGTTTGGACACAAAAAGCTGATTTTGCAGGTGCTCCACGATGTCAAGCCGTTGGTTTTGCAATTAATGGAAAGGGGTATGTTGGAACAGGAAATGTTGGTTCAGGGCAATACAAAAAGGATTTTTGGGAATATGACCCTTCAACAAATTCCTGGGCTCAAAAAACTGATTTTGGAAATAATTTCATAACTCAGGCAACTGGATTTGCAATAAACTCAAAAGGATATATTGGCACTGGTTATCCTTATTTAGCATCTTCACCCACTAATGACTTTTGGGAATATGATCCTGCAACAAATTCATGGACTCAAAAAGCAAACTTTGGAGGAATTGGAAGATGGTCCGCTGTTGGTTTTTCAATCGGAAATAAAGGATATATAGGAACTGGAGAATATTTGCCAGTTGCAGATTTAAAAGATTTTTGGGAATATGATCCTGCAATAAATATTTGGACTCAAAAAGCTGACGTTGGAACAATAAATAGAGCATTTGCGGTTGGATTCTTTATTAATAATAAGGGATACATTGGAACTGGACAATCTTCTGGTTCTCGTAAAAAAGATTTTTGGGAATACAATTCGATCACAAATACATGGATGCAAAAAACAGATTTCCCATTTCTTAGAGATATAGCCGTTGGCTTTTCAATTAATAACAAAGGATATATAGGAACAGGCTATTATCCTACAGCATTTAACGACTTTTGGGAGTACACTCCCGATAGCACAACAAGTATTGAAGAAACCCCAAACAACAATTTAAAATTAACCATTTCTCCCAATCCTGCAAAAGAGTTTATAGTTTGCAGTTTACAGTTTGCGGTTCATGAAATAATTAATTTGTCTGTCACTGATATAAATGGCAGAAAGATTTTTTTTAAACAACTGGAAACTGAAAACCGGAAACCGGAAACTAAAATTGATGTAAGCAATTTTTCAAACGGAGTTTATTTTGTTACCGTTGATGATGGTAAACAAAAAGCGGTGAGGAAGTTTTTAAAAGAGTAAACAAAAAACCCCGCTGCTTTCGCAACAGGGTTTTCGTCTTGATACTTGTATCCTGATACTTCTTAGTAGTCCATTCCGCCCATACCGCCCGGCATACCACCGCCCGGCATACCGCCTGCTTTTTCTTCTTTAATGTCAGCAAGCACACACTCGGTAGTGAGCAACATGGCAGCAATAGAAGCAGCGTTTTCGAGAGCAACGCGGGCTACTTTGGTAGGATCAATAACTCCGGCAGCGTACAGGTTTTCATAAACATCGGTACGCGCGTTAAATCCGAAATCATCTTTTCCTTCTTTAACTTTTTGCACCACGATGCTTCCTTCAACACCTGCATTTTCAACAATGATGCGAAGAGGCTCTTCCAATGCGCGCCTGATAATTGCAATGCCTGTATTTTCATCTTCGTTAGCGCCCGTCAATTTATCGAGCGAAGAAATAGAACGGATATAAGCAACACCACCACCCGGAATAATGCCTTCTTCAACTGCGGCACGGGTAGCGTGTAACGCGTCATCCACACGGTCTTTCTTTTCTTTCATCTCCACTTCGGTAGCAGCACCCACATACAACACTGCAACACCACCGGCTAATTTTGCCAAACGCTCCTGCAGCTTTTCTTTATCATAATCCGAAGTTGTAGATTCAATTTGTGCTTTAATCTGGTTTACACGAGCCGTTATATCGGCTTTTTTTCCGGTACCCCCAACAATAGTTGTATTGTCTTTGTCAATTGTGATTTTTTCGCACGAACCGAGGTAAGTTAAATCGGCATTCTCCAGCTTGAAACCCTGTTCTTCCGAAATCAAAGTTCCTGCTGTAAGAATTGCGAGGTCTTCCATCATTGCTTTTCTGCGGTCGCCAAAACCAGGCGATTTAACAGCAGCAATTTTCAACGAGCCGCGCAGCTTATTTACAACCAATGTAGCTAACGCTTCGCCATCTATGTCTTCAGCAATAATTAAAAGAGGCTTTCCGGTTTGAACTGCTTTTTCCAAAATAGGAAGCAATTCTTTCATGTTCGAAATTTTCTTGTCATACAATAAAATGTAAGGGCTTTCCAACACAGCTTCCATTTTATCGGCATTGGTAACAAAGTAAGGAGAAATGTAACCGCGGTCGAACTGCATTCCCTCCACCACTTCAACAGTGGTTTCGGTTCCTTTAGCTTCTTCAACAGTTATTACTCCTTCTTTTTTAACTTTCTCCATCGCCAAAGCAATCAGCTTTCCGATGGTATTGTCGTTGTTTGCCGAAATTGAAGCAACCTGTTCAATCTTTTTGTTGTCATCGCCAACCGATTTAGATTGCTTTTTAAGATTTTCAACCACAACTTCAACAGCTTTTTCAATACCGCGTTTTAAATCCATCGGGTTAGCGCCTGCTGCTACATTTTTCAAACCGGCAGTTACAATAGCCTGCGCAAGAACCGTAGCGGTTGTAGTACCGTCACCGGCAACATCCGAAGTTTTTGAAGCAACTTCTTTAAGCATTTGAGCACCCATGTTTTCAACGGGATCTTTCAGCTCAATTTCTTTTGCTACAGTAACTCCGTCTTTTGTAATTCCGGGAGCACCATACTTTTTATCAATAATTACATTGCGCCCCTTAGGACCCAATGTAACTTTTACTGCATTTGCCATTGCGTCAACGCCTTTTTTAAGCGCATCGCGGGCTTCGAGGTTAAAGGTTATGTCTTTTGCCATTTTATTATTTGTTTTTAGATTTTAATTTTTTGATTTAATGTTGTTTGAATAACAAATCCCGATTGGGATCGGGATTCATACTTAGATTACTGCAAAAATGTCGCTTTCGCGCATGATTAAATATTCTTTTCCTTCATGTGTAATTTCGGTTCCCGAATATTTGCCATAGAGAACATTGTCTCCAACTTTAACAGTTGGCTTGTTTCCTTTTTCATCTACTTCGCTTATAGAAATGACCTTTCCTTTTTGGGGTTTTTCCTTTGCCGTATCAGGAATAATTAAACCGCTTGCGGTTTTTTCTTCGGCTGGAGCAGGTTCAACAACCACTCTGTTTAGAGTTCCTGCAATGGGTTTTAGATTTAATTTACTCATGTTTTTTGAATTTAAAGGTTAGAAATATTGGAATTATAAAAATATGTTGTGATTTTGCGTTTAACGAAGATTATGCCAATGAATTTTTTCTGTCAAATTTTCACTTTTAAAATATTTTATAGACAAACTTTAAACCCGGTTTGTCGAATCTGTCTGAATGAACAAGTCAAAAATGACAGATTTTAATTGAACTACTGAGCCGGTTGTTGAGCCGGTTGATTTCCGCCAGGAGGTAATTGGGGCGCCTGTTGATTTGGAACGGTAGAATTGTCAATTTGTTCCTGTATAGCCGAAGCCTTTTCTTTGGTAGTGCCGGTTTTTGGAAGTACAAATGTCCCGACAACACATAATACTATAAGTGTAATTGCGCATCCCCAGGTAAATTTTTCAATAAACTCAGTGGTTTTACGCACGCCCATTACCTGGCTCGAACCGCTAAAACCTGCTGCAAGCCCACCGCCTTTTGAGCTTTGTACCAATATTGCCAGTACCATTAATATAGAGGCTATTATTAATAAAACGGTTACTAAAGTATACATGATTATAAAGAGTTAATTGTTCGAATTCCGGACTAAAACTAAGCCCTTGCTATTTTTTCAATTTGGGCTGCAAAGAAAGCGCTTTTTTCGGGATAAAGCAAGATAAGTCTCTGATATGTTTCAATAGCCTTTTGTGAATTTCCCTGTGCTAAATAGATCTGCGCAAGGGTTGGCGATACCAGGTCGTCCTGCTCCTCAACACTTTGCCGTGCCATGTTAACCGGGGAATAAAAAGCAGCTTTAGCGGGGGCTATACGGGGTTCTTCCTCTATAAATTTATCAATGATTTCATTAACGGGAACCCTTGGTTCTTTCTGAATAGGTTCTTCAGGCTTGCCTGTTTTTGTTTCCTTAACAACCGGCTTGCTGTACGATAACCATTGAAGGAATGAATTGGTTTCATGTTCATGCCCTGTAAAACTTGCTTTGATTTCTTCCTTTAGTTTTGGTTCTGAAATATTTTCAGTTTCCTGAACTGCAGCTGCAGTAGATTTATCTGGTGGAGTTTCAGGTGTAAAATATTCTTCAATGTTATAAGAAACTGCAGGCTGAATTTCCGCATCGGAAAAAACTGGCTCTTCGATTTTGTTTTTTTCTTTTTCGATTTCTTCAAGCCGCTGCCTTATGATTTCTTCCAAAGAGGTTATTGGCTCAGGTACTATTTTTGGCTCAGCATTTAATTCACTGACAGCTTCCAAAACATTTTTGTCATCATCAATTGACTCGGTAACAGCTTCCAAAACTTTATCGGGAAAAGTTTTTTCAATCAGCTCATAGAGTTTTTTCCTGTCGGTTGCATAGGCAGCAGCAGCTTTCAGCTGGCTATCAAAGTGAATGCTGTGCGACTCTTTTAAAAGCTTTGCATACAGAATTTGTGCAGTCTGAAAATAAGGAAATATTTCTGTAATTTCCCTCACCTCATCCACTGCCTTTTCATTAACAGGAAATGGCGATGCTAACAGCGATATGAATTTTTCTTTTTGCATTTACCAGTTTACCACTGCTTTATTAAAAATGTCATCCACTAATTGCTGATTGATTTGAACAATTAATTCCTTCTCCACTTCAGTCAGGCTTTTTTTACTGTCATAATCGGCATAACGTGAAAAATTATTTTCAAAATCATGTTTTGGGTCTTTTGCATTTGCAAATTTTACAGAAACAGTAATGGTAAGCCGGTTCAATGCTGCATTCTCGTCTCCCTGAATAGCTGTAGGCTGGACGTTATAATCAATGATGTTTCCCTCAAAACTCAAATCACCTTTTTCTTTTATCAATGTGAGGTTGGTTTCTGAAACAAATTTGTCTTTGAGTTTTTCAGTAAAAGCATTGCTCAGTGCCGGCTGCACTATCGAAGCACGGTTAGGAAAAAATTGTATGGAGACTGATTTAATATCGGGTGAGATGGAAGCACCGGTGAATGAATAAGTGTGGCATGAAACAATAAAATACAAAATACAAAATACAAAAAACAAAGAAAGCAAGCCGGAAAAATTTTTCTTATTTTTTTTCATTATCAAATTATCAAATCTGCACATTCACATCATTTAATACCATACTCAATAATTTTCCGGTACAGGGTTCTTTCTGAAATACCAAGCTCCCGCGCAGCATGTTTTCGTTTTCCGCGGTGTTTCTCGATTGCTTTTTTAATCATTTCTTTTTCGTTATCGGCAAGTGACAGGGATTCTTCCACTTCTTCGTGATGTTGAATATCAGGACGATGAACAGGGGTAATATTTGACGGCTGAAATGTTACTGTCGAATCATCCTGCACAATTTCAGGAGTAACTTCACGCGAAAGCTGGCTTATAAGTTGGGCATTATTTTCTTTAAAATCCGGAATCTGATCAGTGTTCTGGAGAATTCCTAAAACCAGTTTTTTCATATCCGTAATATCCTTCTTCATATCAAACAACACCTTGTATAATATTTCACGCTCATTAAATTCAACACCATTGCTGTTTTCTTTTATTATAGCGGGTAATGATGAATAGGAATCCTGCGGAAGATATTTCATCATCGTTTCTGCCGAAATTTCTTTTACAGGTTCGAGGATTGAAAGCTGCTCGGTTACATTTTTTAACTGGCGCACATTTCCGGGCCATCTGAAATTAACAAGCAGGTGCTGCGCTTCGGGTTGTAAACGAAGTGAAGGCATTTTATATTTTTCAGCAAAGTCTGAAGCAAATTTCCTGAACAACAAAGGAATGTCCTCTTTGCGTTCTCTTAATGGTGGTACGTGAATTGGAACAGTATTTAAACGATAATATAAATCCTCCCTGAATTTTCCTTTTCCAATTGCTGACGGAATATGCACATTGGATGCCGCAACCACACGCACATCTGTTTTCTGCACTTTTGAAGACCCCACACGAATAAACTCCCCGGTTTCTAACACCCGCAATAAACGCACCTGTGTAAGCAAAGGAAGCTCTGCAACTTCATCTAAAAAAATTGTGCCGCCACCCAACACTTCAAAATATCCTTTGCGTGCTTCATGCGCACCGGTAAACGAACCCTTCTCATGTCCGAACAATTCCGAATCAATAGTTCCTTCGGGTATAGCACCACAATTCACCGCAATGTACGAACCATGCTTGCGTGAACTAAGCTGATGAATAATCTGGGGAAAAACTTCTTTACCTGTTCCGCTTTCACCGGTTATTAAAACAGTTAAATCAGTGGGCGCAACCTGCCTGGCAGTATCAATAGCATGGTCTAACAGGTAGGAAGTACCTATTATTCCAAATCGTAGTTTTAATTCCTGAACAGTCATATTAAATATTAAAAATAATCAAACTGCTTTTCCTATTAATGTTGCAGCAGTACATTCTGTAACCAGCACATTTACGTAATCACCTTTTCTATAATGCTCTTTTGGAAAAACCACCACTTTGTTTTGAGTATTTCTTCCCGATAAAAATTCTTTTGATTTTTTTGAAAACCCTTCCGCTAATATTTTATGAACTTTATTCAACTCTTTTTTATTGCTTTCGGCAGAAAGTTTCAATTGCAGGTCCACTATTTCCTGTAATCGTTTTGATTTTATTTCTTCGGGAATATCATCCGTAAATTTTTTTGCTGCTGCTGTTCCCGGGCGTTCGGAATATTTAAACATGTAAGCAAAATCATAACCTGCCCACTCCATTAATGATAAAGTTGATTGATGTTCTTCATCGGTTTCGCTGCAAAATCCTGTAATGATATCAGTGGAAATCCCGCAGTCAGGAATTATTTTTCGAATAGATTTAATCCTATTTATATAGTCCTCTCTTGAATATCCCCGGTTCATTCTTTCCAATACATTACTGTTACCCGATTGGACAGGCAAATGAATGTTCTTACAGATATTTTCATATTTCGTCATCGAATGAATTACCGCATCCGTCATATCGCGCGGATTTGAAGTGGAAAACCGGACACGCAAATCAGGGTGTACTTTAGCTACCATTTCGAGCAAGTCAGCAAACGTTGTGTATTTGTTTTGCCCGGATTCAGGCAATTCATGATTCAACGCAGCATGAATAATTTCAGGCGATAAATCCTTTTTTTGTCCGCCTCCGTTCCATAAATAAGAATCTACATTTTGTCCAAGCAGTGTTACTTCACGATAACCCTGTTCAAATAAATTTTTCGCTTCATTAATAATAGACACCGGATCGCGGCTGCGTTCGCGACCTCTTGTAAACGGAACCACGCAAAACGAACACATGTTATCACATCCGCGCATGATAGAAATAAATGCAGTTACTCCATTTGTTGCAAGGCGAACGGGATTTATATCTGCATACGTTTCATCGCGTGATAATAAAACATTCACACCCTTTTGTCCTCCTTCAACGGCTTGAATCAGGTTTGGCAAATCGCGATAAGCATCAGGCCCTACTACAATGTCAACCAGCTTTTCTTCTTCAAGTAGTTTGGATTTAAGGCGTTCTGCCATACAGCCAAGAACACCGATAATTAAATCGGGATTTGATTTTTTATTTTTTTTGAAATCCCGCAATCGCGTTCTTACCCGTTGCTCAGCATTATCACGAATAGCGCAAGTATTCAGAAAAATAACATTCGCTTCTTTATAATTAGTTGTTGAACCATATCCTTTATCTGACAAAATGGAAGCAATGATTTCACTATCCGAAAAATTCATGGCGCAGCCATAACTTTCCAAGAAGAATTTTTTGTTGTTAGATATTGCAGGGATCGTTTCAGAGATAAGCACTTCGCCCTGCCTTGATTCGTCAATTACTTTACTTTCATTATCGCGGAACATGGTGCAAATTTAGTGAAAAAGAGGGTGGTGGTAAAATGAAAACTACCGGCTAACGCCATTGTAAGATGAATAAATTTACATTAGCAGAAGTTTCCATGCTTCAGTAACTTTATTTTCTGCTAATAATTTTTTAGCTGACAGTTGTTTTGCCAGACTTGCATTATCCTTGTCTTGCAAAAGCACATCGTTTAATTTTTTTACTTCAGGTTGCTGGACAAATTCGGCTATCTCTTCTTTTGAAGGCAGTTTTTCTACGTTTCCTAATTTTCCCAAATCATTTCCCGATAACACATGGCTGTTACGTATGTGTTCAGGGATGGCATCAACACCAATGCCTAACTTTAAATTGGGCTTTTCGACTGTGAACAATGCTTTTCCGGAAGCCCGGCAATAAAAATTGCCTCCCATCCTTGCAACCAAATCAATTTTGTGCTGATCAATTTTACCTTGGTCATTTAATATATCATCAGCAACGTGCATTAGCAGAATTTCACATACAATAAGATTAGCCGCACCTCCTTCTTTTCCGGTTTCAATTACCTGCAAAACTTTGCACTCCATTTGCACAGGCGATTCCTTTACACGAAACGGTTTTACCATCTCTGAAGGAATTGGCGTGAACCCTGCTTTCTCAAATTCATTTACTCCCTTTGGAAATTCACAGCTTGCAAGCGAAGTTTGCTGCACCATTGAATAGGTCACCACATTAATTACCACTTCGCTTACTTCATAAATGTTTTCGAGCGTATGCTTAGTTGTATTATCACGGACTCTTCTTGCAGGACTGAAAACCACAATTGGTGGCTTCGAGCCAAACGCATTGAAAAAACTGAACGGTGCAAGGTTGGGTTTCCCGTTTTTGTCAACCGTGCTTGCAAAAGCAATGGGACGCGGAGCAATTGCATGCAGCATAAAAGAATGAAGCTCACCGGTTTTTATTTCTTTAGGATTAATTCGCATAAAATCTATTTTCGAAGCAAAAGTAGATAATGCATGAGAAAGCCCTTAAGCTAAAATATTTATCTTTGCGCACTTAATAAGCATAGAATTCAGCACATATTTTATACCTTAATGCGGGTGTGTCGTAATTGGCAGCCGAGCCAGACTTAGGATCTGGTGCCGAAAGGCGTGTGGGTTCGAGTCCCTCCACCCGCACAACAGTAGTTTTGAATTTTTAGTAAAAAAGCAAAAATGAATATCAGCAAAGAATCGATTGGAGAATGTAACGAAGTAGTAAAAATTCTGCTCAAGCCGGAAGACTATAAAGAGAAGGTGGATGCAACTATTAAAAAGACACGCAGGTCCGTTCAAATTCCGGGTTTTCGCCCGGGAAATGTTCCAGAAGGAATGGTGCGTAAAATGTACGGCAAATCCATTTTACTTGATGAGTTGAATAAACTAGTTTCGGAATCATTAAATAATTTTATTGTTGAAAATAAAATTGACATTCTCGGTCATCCGTTGCCGATGAAAAACGGTTCCGAGAAAAATAATTTTGATGCTCCCGCTGATTTTGAATTCAGCTTTGAACTGGGTCTTGCCCCGCAATTTAAACTCAATTTACCTCCATCACATGTTTTTCCTTATTACGAAATACAGGTTGATGACGCAAAAGTTGATACCTACCTTGATGATGTGAGACGAAGGTATGGCATCCATTCAACTCCTGAAATTTCAGATGACAAATGTGTTTTGTATGCGGCTTTTACCGAGATTGATGCGGAAGGCAAACCGGTTGAGAAAGGAATCACAACATCCACCTCGCTTGCAATTGATTTGGTGAAAGATGAAAAAAGCAAAGAAAAATTAATTGGCTTGAAGAAGGATGATGTTATTGTGCTCAATATTGTGACAGCAATAAACGATGAAACCGAGGTGGGATACATGCTCAACATTCCCAAAACGAAAGTTGCTGAAATAAAAAATAATTTTGAGCTGAAAATTATTTCTGTTAACAAAGTTGAAAAGGCTGATCTTAACCAGGAATTGTTCGATAAAGTATATGGTAAGGATGCGGTGAAAAGCGAAACGGAGTTTCGTGAAAAACTTCGAACTGAAATTTCGGCAATGCTGGCTGTTGAAAGCGACCGTAAATTACAGCATGATATTGAAGATGTGTTATTGGACGACACAAAAATTTCGCTTCCCGATAATTTTTTGAAACGCTGGTTGCTGGATACAAATGAAAAGCCAATTACTGCCGAACAGGTAGAACAGGATTACAATGCCGGTTCGCGGGCAATGAAATGGAGACTTATTGAAGGCAGGATTGTAAAAGATAATAACATACAGGTTACCAAAGAAGAGATTGATAATTTTGCAAAACATTTAATAGTTGACCAGTTTGCTCAATACGGAAATTCTTTCTTAACCGATGAAATGATTCATGACTTTACGAAGCGTTACCTGGAGAAAGAGGAAAACGTCCGGAAAATAATAGAAAGCATAAGCGGACGAAAAGTTTTTAATCATCTCAAATCAATCGTGAAGCAAGATGTAAAAAAAGTAAGCTATGATGAGTTTATAAAAATTGTAAAAGAACATCACCATCATCATTAAATTAGAAATACTAAATACTAAATTCGAAATCAGAACCAACTTTAAACTTTAAATCTTAAACATAAAACCTTTCCCAACATATGAATCAAAAAAATGATTTTCTCAAGTACGCAACCAAGCATCATGGCATCAGCGGAGTTACATTACATAATATAATCAGTGCCGTAAATGCTGATTATATTTCACCTACCATTATTGAAGAGCGCCAGCTGAACGTGGCATCTATGGATGTGTTTTCGCGATTGATGATGGACAGGATAATTTTCCTTGGAGTTGGCATTAACGATTATGTTGCCAATGTTATCCAGGCACAGCTGCTATATCTTGAATCGGCAGATGCAAAAAAAGACATACAGATTTATGTAAACAGCCCGGGCGGATCGGTGTATGCGGGGCTTGGTATTTACGATACCATGCAATATATCAATCCCGATATTTCGACTATATGCACAGGGATGGCTGCTTCCATGGCTGCCGTTTTATTGTGTGCCGGAAACAAAGGAAAACGCACCGGCTTGAAACATGCGCGTGTGATGATTCATCAGCCAATGGGAGGAGTGGAAGGACAGGCTTCGGATATTGAAATTACAGCCCGCGAAATTATGAAGCTCAAAAAGGAATTATATGAAATCATTTCGCTGCATTCAGGAAAAGATTACGATACTGTTTTTAAAGATTCTGACCGCGACTATTGGATGACTGCCCAGGAAGCAAAAGATTACGGAATGATTGATGAAGTGCTGTTGCGAAATAAAGCAACTAAATAACGTGCAGATACAGATAAATAAGACAGAAACTTAACCATTCATAATTCGTATAATTCGCAATAGACTTGTTATTCGCAGATTGAGATGAAAAGCACCAAAGAAATAAAATGTTCGTTTTGCGGACGCGATAAAAGCGCTACTAACGTATTGGTTGCAGGCTTAAGCGCGCATATTTGCGATCAGTGCATTGCGCAGGCTCAGTCAATAGTGAGCGAAGAGGCTTCCGAGAAATTCAAGCACTCCATTTCGAGCAGCCTGCATTTATTAAAGCCTTCCGAGATCATGTCTTTTCTCGATCAGTATGTGATAGGGCAAACCGAAGCAAAAAAAGTTATTGCCGTTGCGGTTTATAATCATTACAAGCGACTGATTCACCTGACCAAAAAAGCTGAAGAGGTGGAAATCGAAAAGTCGAACATTATTATGGTGGGCGAAACCGGAACCGGGAAAACATTGCTTGCGCGAACCATTGCACGCATGCTGAATGTTCCGTTCTGTATTGCCGATGCAACCGTACTTACAGAAGCCGGCTATGTTGGGGAGGACGTGGAAAGTGTTCTTACCCGTTTACTGCAGTCTGCCGATTATGATGTGGCAGCAGCCGAACGTGGCATTGTGTACATTGATGAGATTGATAAGATAGCGCGCAAATCTGATAACCCTTCTATTACCCGCGATGTATCGGGTGAAGGGGTGCAGCAGGGATTGCTGAAGATGCTCGAGAATACCATTATTAATGTTCCCCCTCAGGGCGGGCGCAAGCATCCTGAACAAAAAATGATTGCCATCAATACCCAGAATATTTTATTCATCTGCGGTGGCGCATTTGATGGGATGGAAAAAATTGTTGCACGCAGGATGCAAACGCAGGCTATCGGTTACTCGAATAAAAAAGGCGGAGCTGTTTTGGATAAAGATAACATGATGCAATATGTGTCGCCTGCCGATTTACGAACCTATGGTTTGATTCCTGAACTGATTGGCCGCCTTCCCGTAATTACGCACCTTCACCCGTTAGACCGTGCAGCGCTGCGGGCAATTTTAACCGAACCTAAAAATGCGCTGATCAAGCAGTACGAAAAGCTCTTCGATATGGAGGGGATAAAAATCACTTTCGAAAATTTAGCGCTCGATTTTATTGTTGATAAAGCCATTGAATTCAAGCTCGGTGCACGCGGTTTGCGTTCCATTTGTGAAGCCATTATGCTCGACATGATGTTTAACGCTCCAACCGACAAAAAAATAAAAACTTTTGAATTAACGCTCGATTACGCACAGCAGCAGTTTAACAAAGTCAATATTAACAAGCTAAAGGTAGCTTAATTTTTTCTCCGCGCTTCCGCGCCTCTGCGTTCTGTTTATTTCTTCTCATAATTAATAAACGAATAATCATACGGATTTTTTTCATCCGCTTTATGATCTTCCTGTAAAGTTATTTTCCATTCTTCATTATTTATTTCAGGAAAAAAAACATCACCATCAAACGATTGATGTATTTGCGTGAGATATATTTTATTGGCTAACGCTATGGCATGCTCAAATATTTGCGCGCCACCGGTAATAAAAATCTCCGCATCATCCCTGCATAGTTCAATTGCCTGCTCAAGTGAATTTGCATAAATGCAATTTTCAATTTTAAACCCGGGCTGGCGCGAAATGATTACCGTAGTTCTCCCGGGCAATACCCGCCCTATTGACTCAAAAGTTTTTCGCCCCATAATAATATGGTGCCCCATGGTGAGCTGTTTAAACCTCTTTAAATCGGCAGGCAGGTGCCAGATGAGCTTATTGTCTTTACCGATTACGCGGTTTTGTGCCGCGGCTACAATTATGGATAGCATGTGGGCAAAAGTAAGAGTTTGGGTTAAACGTTATTCTTTATCTTTGATGAAAGAAAATTTTCATTCTTCATGAAAAAATTTTTTCTCTTTCTTGCTTCTTTCTACTTATGTCTTGCTACTGCTTTTGCACAAGCACCCGATATTCAATGGCAGAATACAATTGGAGGCGATACAACGGATAATTTATTTTCTGTACAACAAACTTCTGATGGTGGATATATTTTAGGAGGAAGCTCCATTTCGAATATTTCAGGCGATAAAACAGAGAACTGTTTGGGAAATTGGGATTATTGGGTAATAAAAATTGATTCGATAGGAAATATTCAGTGGCAGAATACAATTGGAGGCAATGGCGATGACGAATTATTTTCTGTTCAACCAACAAATGATGGAGGGTATATATTAGGGGGTGGATCAGGCTCAAATATTTCAGGTGACAAAACTGAAAATATAATAGGAATGTGGGATTATTGGATAGTAAAACTTGACGCTTCGGGAAACATTCAATGGCAAAATACCATTGGTGGAACTCATTACGAGCAGTTTTCTACCATTCAACAAACTTTTGATGGTGGATATATAATTGGAGGATTGTCTGATTCGAATATTTCAGGTGATAAAACAGAAAATAATATAGGAGGATTTGGAAATTATGATTATTGGATTTTAAAGCTTGATGGTTTGGGAAATATTCAATGGCAAAATACTATTGGTGGAATTTATACTGAATGGTTAACATGTCTTCGTCAAACTACTAATGGCGGTTATATAATTGGCGGATATTCTAATTCACCTGCTTCGGGAGATAAAACAGAAAACAGTATTGGTTCAGATGATTATTGGATTATTAAACTTGATTCTTTAGGCAATATTCAATGGCAAAACACTATTGGTGGTAATAATTCTGATAAGTTAAACTCAATAGGTCAAACCACAGACGGTGGATATATTCTTGGCGGGTCCTCTCAATCAAATATTTCAGGTGATAAAACAGAAAATGTTGTAGGTAATACAATCTGGGGAGATTACTGGGTTATTAAGATTGATTCATCAGGAAATATCCAATGGCAAAATACAATAGGAGGAAATGATAATGATTATTTATGGTTTGTCCAACAAACCTCAGAGGGTGGATATGTTCTGGGCGGGAATTCAGGCTCTAATATTTCTGGTGATAAAACCGAAGACAACATTGGTAATTATGATTTTTGGATAGTAAAGATTGATCAATCAGGAAATATTCTATGGCAAAACACAATTGGTGGAACTAACCATGATATCATTTCTTCTGGTACACAAACCCTGGATGCTGGTTTTATTTTAAGCGGATGGTCCAGATCAAATATTTCAGGTGATAAGACAGAAAATTGTTTAGGCGCTTATGACTACTGGGTCATCAAACTCGGTCCTGATACCATTACAGGTGTAACTAACCTTAAATCTCCTACCTCCAACTTCCAAATCTATCCCAACCCCGCTGATAATGAGTTAACAATAACCGGTTTACAGTCTCCAATTCAAAAAATTGAAATCTTAAATCTTTTAGGCGAAACAGTTTTTTCAAAAGAACCTCAAACTTTAAACTTTAAACTTCAAACTACTTTTCTTCCCTCCGGCATATATATAATAAAGGTGTATGCCGATGAAGGCGTTTTTCAGCAAAAGCTGGTAATTAACCGGTAGAAAGCTTTTGAATTGCTACCTGAGGCTCTCCGGAAACCCTCTGGCCTCATCCGGCAACTTCCTGACGTCATCCTTTGACTTCCTGATATCATTCTTTAACTCCCTGACTTCATTCTTTCACTCTCTGACGTCATTCTTTTACTGCCTGACCTTATTCTTTCACTCTTTGACATCATTCTTTAACTGCCTGACTTTATTCTTTCACTCTCTGACGTCATTCTTTAACTGCCTGACATCATTCTTTAACTCCCTGACTTCATCCATTAACTGCCTGACCTCATTCGTTAACTATCTGACATCATTATTTGAAATCCAAGCAGTCATCTATTAAAAAACACAACTCATACTTTCGGTTCAGCAACCAAACTCAGTTTTTAATAAAGGCTAAGAAAAAGTAAATGTCCCGATGTATCGGGATTAAAATTTATAAACAGCTCCCAGTTGGAGGGTTGCAATTCCATAGCCCAATTCGGCAAAAGCAGCCCATTGGTCGGAAAAATAATAGCGCGCACCCAAATACAGGCTTAACCCGATCCCGCTGTCCGAATCTCCTGAATAAGCATACGGATAGCCGTTAGAGTATGATTGATCAGTTAACGACTCTGAATTATATGACAATAATAACCCCGCATAGGTATCGAGGTTTGGTGTAAATTCATAATGATAAGATCCCCGCATGCCTATTATAAGGTAGGTCCATTCGTAATCATACACGTAGTAAGGGTCAGAAGATTTGTAGGCTAAACTTTTATAGCCAAGGAAAGCGCCCAACCCTATGATACCCGGACCGGCATCCCAGCGCATTCCTTTTTCATACATAAAACAAAGAGCCGGACTTTGCGAAGTATAGTTTTTGTAGGCACCATAATGCCCGCCAAAGCCTAATCCAAACCCGATAACATCATCTCCTTTATCAAAAGATTGTGCAACGAGGTTTCCGGAAAACAAAACAGTAATTACTGCGATTGTTAAAATAATTTTGTCTTTCATTTTTATTAAAAAGATTATTTGTTCTGATGCAAAAGTATTTTGTTGCGCAACGGTTAAATTGAGAAAAGAAAATCTTTTTCAACAAACGAATTTTAAAAAGTGTTTTTTTCCTCTCCTTTGGAAGGAGCCTGAGGTGGGGCTTTATGAAAGATATTTCCCCACTATCGGCATCCTTCGTCCCAATCCGAAAGCCTTTGGAGAAACGCGTAAAATAGGTGGAGTTTGAAAACGCTTGTACTCATTGGTGTTGACCATTCTTAAAATTTTACGCACTAATTGTTCATCAAATCCCGAGCTGATTATATCATCAGGGCTCTTGCATTGTTCGATGTATTGAAAAAGAATTTTATCGAGCACATCATAAGGAGGCAGCGAGTCGGAATCCTTTTGACCGTGACGCAGTTCTGCCGATGGATGCTTTGTAATAATATTTCGAGGGATGATTTCTTTTTCGCTGTTCAAAAATTCGGCAAGGTCAAACACTTCAGTTTTGTATACATCGCCAATCACCGA
>JBIOHJ010000070.1:0-17102 GCA_044448905.1 Bacteroidia bacterium
ATATAGAATCACTTCCTTCGAAGAATATCTTTCAGAATACAAAAGGAGTGTAGAAACTCCTGAAGCATTCTGGGCTGAGAAAGCTGAAAATTTTATTTGGAGAAAAAAATGGGATAAGGTTTTAGAATGGAATTTTTCAGAACCAAATGTAAAATGGTTTATCAACGGAAAATTAAACATCACCGAAAACTGCTTAGACCGGCATCTTAAGGACAAGGGTAATCAAACGGCTATCATTTGGGAGCCTAACAACCCGGAAGAAGCAGGAAGAAAAATTTCTTACAAGGAACTTCATTCTGAGGTTTGCTGTTTCTCAAATGTTTTAAAAAATAACGGAGCAAAAAAAGGAGACCGCATTTGTATTTACATGCCAATGGTTCCCGAACTGGCAATTGCTGTTTTAGCTTGCGCGAGAATTGGCGCGATACACTCTGTTGTTTTTGGAGGATTTTCATTTCAGTCATTATCTGACCGTATTCATGATGCCGATTGCAATATTGTTATAACAGCAGATGGTGCTTTTCGCGGAGCCAAAGACATTCCTCTTAAAAGTATCGTTGACGAAGCATTATTAACCTGTCCTTCTGTAAAAAAGGTAATTGTTCTCAAACGAACTAACTGCACTGTACAAATGCAAAATAACCGTGATGTGTGGTGGCATGATGAAATAAAAAAATCAAATGCTGATTGTAAAGCAGAAGTAATGGACTCTGAAGACATACTTTTCATTCTTTATACATCCGGTTCTACCGGGAAACCGAAAGGAGTAGTTCATACGACTGGTGGCTACATGGTTTACGTTGATTATACATTCAAAAACGTTTTTCAATACAATGAGGGTGATATTTATTGGTGTACTGCTGATGTAGGATGGATAACCGGTCATTCTTATTTGGTTTACGGTGCTTTGCTTGCCGGGGCAACCACTTTAATGTTCGAAGGCATTCCTACTTACCCTGATGCAGGGCGTTTCTGGCAGGTAATAGACAAGCATAACGTCAACATCTTTTATACAGCACCTACAGCTATCCGTTCACTGGAAGCAATGGGATTGGATTATGTAAAACCTTACAAGCTTAATTCACTACGGGTACTTGGAACCGTTGGCGAACCAATTAATGAGGAAGCCTGGCACTGGTATAACGATAATATCGGGAGAGGAAAATGTCCTATTGTTGATACGTGGTGGCAAACCGAAACAGGCGGCATAATGATTTCACCGCTTGCTGGCATCACGAAAGCCAAACCTTCCTTTGCAACTCTTCCGCTTCCCGGTATACAGCCTGCCCTGATTGATGAAACAGGAAATGAACTTAACGGAAATAATGTTGAAGGAAGGTTATGTATGAAATTTCCGTGGCCTGCAATAATCCGAACCACTTATAAAAATCATGAACGTTGTCGCGAAAATTATTTTTCTCAGTTCAAAAATTATTACTTCACCGGTGATGGCTGCAAGCGCGATGAAAACGGTTATTACCGGATTACCGGGCGGGTAGATGATGTAATAAAAGTTTCAGGTCACTTGCTGGGTACTGCCGAAATCGAAAATGCTATTAATCAACATCCCGATATTGTTGAATCGGCTGTGGTGGGTTTCCCGCATGATATTAAAGGCTGGGGTATTTATGCGTTTGTAATTGATGAAAACGGAAGGAAAGATACCGATGAACTAAAAAAGGAAATCGTTCAAACTGTAAATAAACTTATAGGACCCATTGCCAAACCCGATAAAATTCAAATTGTAAAAGGATTACCCAAAACCCGTTCCGGAAAAATAATGCGAAGGATTTTACGGAAGATTGCCGAAAACGATTTTGCAAATCTTGGCGATATCTCCACCCTGCTCGACCCTTCGGTAGTTAATAGTATTAAGGACGGGGCTTTATCCTAAAACCAAACCATCATTCGAAATCCTTCCCATACGGGAGAAAATTCAAAATGACGGAACGGTTGAAATTTATATGGTTCTTTTTTAAAAATTAACTTATTTAATCCCTTGTTATTCCTTCCACTCAGGCATTCTTCCCGGTGTGTAAGGCGCTTTGTTTTGCTCCAGCACGGCTTCCACTTTTTTGATTTCTGCATCAATGGATTTCAGTTCGGCAAGTAATGTGGTGAATTGCTTTGCAGCAACGTCATAAGACTTCATTGCAGTAACTGTTGGCGATGAAGTGGCAGTCCATAGCGAGCCTTCAATTTGCCCGATGCGCCCGCTGATGGAAGGAGGTGTTTCAAATTCACGTTTTGCCATTGTAGTGTCGCCATTCAGCTTTATCTCTGCGTCAATCAACCGCTTTTCAATGGCATATACCTGCTCCGTTAGTGCCTGCAGGTTACCGCCTGCCTCGATAATCGCTGCTTTAATAAACTTGATTTTATTGTTCAGCTCTCCCTTATAGGCTGAAGCCGCGCCTGTCGTTCTGCGCAGCTCGCTTACTTTTTTATAAAAAGCATCGAGCGCTTTTTTATCCGTTGTGGGAAGAGTGGCGGCATTGAGCGATTTGACGGTGAAAGACTGCGCGGCTACAATCTCCGTTAGTTTTCCGTCTTCAAACTTGCTGAGTGAAACTTTATAATTGCCGGGCAGGGCGAAATGCCCGGTTTCGGGCTGGTCGTAAGGATTGGTGGGGTCAGGTGCTTTAAAGCTCACAGGTCCTGGTGAGGCGTAACGGAAATCCCACACGATGCGGCTGAACCCTTTTTTAGCCGGGGCTTTTATTTTTCGCACCACGTTGCCTCCTTCATCGGTAACGGTGAAGAGCAGGTATGGTTCTGGCTGCGCATCTTCTAGGCGAATAGAATCCATCGTGGGATAATACACCGGCTCTCCCTTTTTAATTTTTTCTTTTTCCGCTTCCTGCCTTTTTTCTTTGATGGTTTTGATATCGCTTTTCAGGTAATACGTAAATACTGCACCCACTTTTGGGTTAGGTGTTGAGAAAAAGCCTTCGCCCTGAAAACCTTTAAGCGGGGCGCCCCATGAACGTGATTCAACAAACATCCATGAATCTTTAACGGGTGAAATAAATGCTTCTTTAGCAAGGTCATCTTTCTTTAAATTCCTCAGCGGGGTGTAGTCATCAAGAATATAATACCCGCGCCCGAAGGTGGCAATCACTAAATCATTTTCTCTTTTCTGTATGGCAATATCGCGCACTGCAATAGTGGGAAGCCCACCCTTAAGCCGTATCCATTTTTTCCCGCCATCAATGGTAAAATAAACTCCGAACTCGGTTCCGGCAAAAAGCAAATCGCGGTTCACAGGGTCTTCAGTAATGGAGTAAACGCTCCCGCGTTCCGGAAGATTGCCCTGTATGGGAGTCCATATAATCCCACCATCCGCGCTTTTGTAAACATACGGTTTGAAATTGCCATAACGGTGATGATTAAATGTGGCGTAAAAAATATTTTTGTCATGGTTAGATGGAATAATCTGGTTTACATATGTGCGTTCGGGCACACCGGTCCCGCCAGTAGCGGGATCAACCTTTGTCCATGTTTTTCCTGAGTCTTTAGTAACATGGATCAAACCGTCATCTGTTCCGACCACAAGGTGATTTTCGTCAAAATAACTTTCGGCAATGGAAACCAATTGCCCGTAAAAATCGGTTGACTGATTTTTTGCAACGGCATCCATGCCCCATACTTTTCCCATCACAGGTAATTTATTCCTGTCGAGCTGGCGCGACAAATCACCGCTGATGACAGTCCATGAATCACCCCGGTCATCCGTGCGGAAAAGTTTATTGGCGCCAAAATAGAGCCTTGTGTTTTTGTGAGATGAAATAAGTAACGGTGAATCCCAGTTCCAGCGAAGAGCAGGTTCATTCTCTTCTTCCACGGGGCGTATGTCAACAGTCTCCCCGTTCTTTTTGTCATAACGTACAAGGCCCCCGTATTGATACTGCGGGTAAACAATATCAGGATTTTCGGGGTCAATCTGCGTTTCGTAACCATCACCTTCCAGTGTAAAAAACCAATCGGCATTGGTAATGCCATTCGCGCTGATGGTGCGTGACGGGCCACCCATGCTGTTATTATCCTGCGTACCTCCATACACGTTATAGAACGGTGCGGCATTGTCAACAGCCACTTTGTAAAACTGTGTCACCGGCAAGTTATCTTTAAACTCCCAGTTTGCGCCAAAGTCGTAAGTCTCGTAAATACCTCCATCGCAACCCACCAAGAGGTGCTTTGTTTCGGAAGGATCAATCCATATTGCGTGGTTATCCACATGTTTGTACTTTTCTCCGATTTTGTTAAAGGACTTACCTCCGTCTTTCGAAACCATCACCCAGAAATCCATATAGAAAACTTTGTCCACATCTTTCGGGTCGCAAAAAATTTCCTGGTAATAATTTCCGGCAGTGGCGTTATCACTCATCTTATCCCAGCTTGCCCCGCGGTTGACAGAACGAAACACTCCTCCTTTTTTATCGGATGCTTCAATAATCGCATACACATAATCGGGGTTAACAGGAGAAATTGCAAGGCCAATCCTACCCTTGTCAACTTCGGGCAAACCTTTTTTTAAGGTGTCCCATGTAGCGCCTGCATCGGTGCTCTTGTAAATATTCGATTCAGGCCCACCGCTGATGTACGTATAAACCTGCCTTCTTCGCTGGTGCGCACATGCATACAGCACGTTACTGTTGCGTGGGTCCATATGCACCTCGTTAAAGCCGGTATTCTCGCTCACAAATAAAATCTGCTTCCATGTTTTTCCCCCATCAGCTGTTTTGTAAATGCCACGGTCACCTCCCGGGCTCCACAACGGCCCGTAAGCAGCAACATAGACCACATCCGAATTTTTAGGATCAATGGCAATCATGCCGATGTGCTCGGAATTTTTCAGCCCTGTATTCTTCCACGACTTGCCGCCATCTTCCGATTTGTAAACACCATCGCCATAAGCAACACTGCGCTGGTTATTATTTTCACCGGACCCCACCCATACTACGTTACTGTTATTGGGATCCATTTTCACACAGCCAATGGAGTAAGAACCCTCGTTATCAAAAACAGGATTATAAGTAATTCCGCCATTGGAGGTTTTCCATACACCGCCCGATGCGGCAGCAACAAAATATTCTTTTGTATTGTTCGGGTTAACGGCAAAGTCAATCACACGGCCTGATGTTTTTGCAGGACCAATGCTGCGGAACGCAAGCCCGCTGAATGTTTCAGGTTTCCATGGGTCGTTCTTGTCAGGTGCAGTTTCTTTATTTTTTTGTGCCGCAGCATGTAATGACAAAAAAAAACAGGCAAGGGTAGCTAATATGTAATTTTTCATAAGTGCGTTTAATTTTATCAGTTCGCTAAAATATGATATGCGCTTTAATTTTTTGAAAAAGAAACATCAATTCAGCATTTATATGTAATGTAGCTGTATTTCCCTGGGTACTGCCGGATTTTTAATTCTAAATTCCGGGAATGTGAAATCCAGGCAAAAAAAATCACAAAGAGTTACGATTTTTTTAAATCGGCTTATCTTTCTAAATTGCGGAAAAAATTTTAACCATGATTAAAAAAATAATTTACATCCTCCTGGTTTTTATATTTCTTTATCCTGAAAACGGGATCGCACAACTTGGTAATGTGTCTTATTCATTTCCTTCGGGATACACCTTTAACCAAATAAGAGAGAGACAAGATATAAAGGCAGATGCAAGTGATAATGTGTGGGTGGCTTTTAAACTGATCGGGCTTGGAAAACTCAGTGGCGGGTTTTGGACTATGTACGACACTTTGAATTCAGGCATTCCTTCGAAAGACATTCGCGCAGTTGATTTTGACATGACAAATAATGTATGGGTTGGAACATTAAACGGACTTGCAAAATACGATGGTTTTTCATGGACCATTTATAACACAATTAACTCAGGCTTGCCTTCAAATAATATCAGGGGTATTGCATTTAACGGTGGCGATTTGTGGATAGGAACCATTGCCGGTGCAGTTGTTTTTGACGGAACCAACTGGAACACTTTTAGTACTTCCAATTCAGGCATAGCAGGCGATACTGTACTGTCATTTGCATTTGGCGGCAACGGGAAAATATGGATGGGAACTACTCGCGGCTTATCAGAATTTTACAATAATACGTGGACTACATATAATTCAACAAATTCGGGATTACCTCAGCAGGTTAATACGCTTATTGCCGATGTAAATAATGATTTATGGATAAGTGCTGCTTCTGTTACCCCTGCTGGAAATGTGTATCTGTTGCAAAACGGTATTATCAAAAACTATATTACCCAGGTTTATGATCACAGCTTAATTACATTGGATATGCTTATGAGCAATTCAATGATTAAAAATGCGCAGAATAACGTTTTGATTCATGGGATTGTTTCAGGCTTCACGGCTGGTTTTTTAGAGATGCAAACTCCCGGCCCTTATTTTTATTATTCTGCATCGAATAATTACTTTTCCGGTCCATTCGGGGCACAGGCTGATATGGGTGCTGCGGGGCATCTATGGATTGCACGTGCACTCGGTTTTTCACAGGACTCGCTTTGTATGTTTGATTTTAACACGTACACCCCTGTAACAGGAAACATGCTTTCTTACGTTAATTCTAATTTTCTCGATATAAATAAAACTAAAGCGCTCATTCATAACAGGGGCGATATGCACTGGAATTTTGAAGACTCGAGATACGAATCACCACAAGGCTCCGGGAAACATTCTGTTTTTGCTTCTGCATTGTGGGTTGGCGGCCTGGATGGCGGTGGGAACGTTCACCTTGCTGCCCAAACTTACCGGCAAACAGGATTTGATTATTGGCCCGGGCCTTTGGATACTGTTACCGGAACAATTGACACGGCAACCAGCAATCAATATGATAAAATCTGGAAGATAAACAGGGGCACAATCGCAAACTTTATTGCCAACTTCCTTAATGGGAATGTTGGAAATGGAACCTATCCCGTGCCTCCTGAAATTCTTACCTGGCCTGCACAGGGTACGGGTAATATCAGCCGTGATTTAGCCCCTTTTGTTGATTATAACAGTGACGGAATATATAATCCTTATGACGGGGATTATCCACTTATCAAAGGAGACCAGATGCTTTTCTGGATTTTCAACGATATTTTATTTCCGCATACACAAACAGGCGGGCTTCCTTTCGGGTTTGAAATTCATGGCTCAGCTTATTCTTACTACTGCCCTACCGCACCTGACAGCGAAGACGTGGTTAATTACTCTACCTTTTATAATTACCGGATTATTAACCGCAGTTCTTCCGCGTATAATAATTTGCACATTGGTTTATGGAGCGATATGGAAATAGGAGATGAAACCGATGATTTTTCAGGCTGCGACAGCCTTTTGAATTATACTTATACCTACAATCATCCGGATACCGATAATGTGTATGGCCCGAACCCGCCTATGCAAAATCAAATGTTGCTTAAAGGACCGCTTGCTGACCCGGGCGATGGTATTGATAATGACCATGACGGAACAACGGATGAGCCCGGTGAACGAAATACAATGACCTATTTTTTACGGTTCATAAATAGCGGAGGAAGTGTTCCTTACGGTAATCCAACGGTTGGAAATGATTATTATAATTACCTGCACGGCTTATGGAGAGACGGAACTCCAATGACGTATGGCGGAAATGGGTATGGCGGCACCACGCCTGTTGATTATTTATTTACGGGTGTACCTTATTCTGGCACGGGCTGGGATGCAATATCGGCAGGAGATACAGCCGAGGATGTACGGAATCTTCTTTCTACCGGTCCCTTTACGTTAGCTCCCGGTGAGGAAACTTCTGTTGACTGGGCTTTGGTTTTTACATGGGACTCCACCTCGGCTAACGGGTTGAATACATCCATTGCACGGAATATCCAGGGTATTTCTAAAATAAAATACTGGTACGATAATAATATAAATCCATCCTGCTGGACAGTAAATGTGGGAATAAGCCAGCCTCAGTACCAAAACGATTTTTTTGAAGTTTATCCTAATCCTGTGCATGAAAAATTGTATATTGAAATACCTTCGGAATATTTTCCCGTCAGCACATTCCTGGTAACTGATATAACAGGAAGAATTTCTTTAGCAGGAAAAGTTCATTCTGGCTATATACCTGTTGTTAATCTTATTCCCGGAATATATTTTGTGCAGGTTAAAAACGGAGAGAAAGTTTTACGGAAAAAGTTTATTAAAGACTAAGGTTGCATGAATGATCCCGATTTAGTAAAAGGCAGTTTGGGAAACCAGAGTGAATCGGTAAGTATAATTGTGTTGTAAAGTCCGCCTAAATGTCACCGGATGACTGCTTGATAATTTTTACAGATGGTGACGAAGAAGCCTTTTTAAAAATTTTTACATAGTATATTCCGGCTGCAAGTTTTGCAGCATGTGCTGAACTGAAATTATTATTTCCTGCAAAAGCATTTACTTTTTCTTTTGACACAATCCCCGCTTTGGCATCCAGAATCATAATGTCGCATTCTCCATCATCTTCAACTTTAAACTCAATACTAAAATTATTAGTAAACGGATTTGGCTTTAGTGCAATAATTTCAATTGCTTCTTTTATTGCTTCAGACTCAACTGCGATAACCCTGCAATATTCGAAATCACCGTTCCTATCGGTTTGTTTCAGGCGGTAATAATTTTTACCATTATTCGGATGCAGGTCATCAAGACTGTATTGCTTTAGAACAGTACTGTTTCCGGCACCTTCAATAGTTCCATACTCTTCAAAACAGGTACCATCATTGCTTTTCTCAACAGTAAAATAATCATTGTTTACTTCTGCTACTGTTGCCCATGACAAAACTATTTTTCCATTTTTCGTTATACCTGTAAACTGTATTAGCTTAACTGACGTAGTTGACCCTTCTTTAACAGGAGCTGCCTTTGCCTTGTCGCCTGCACCAAAATTTCCATAGATCGAAAAAACAGCAAAAGCAATTGCGGTTATTACACTTGAAGCAACTATTAAAATCGTGCGGGTTTTTAATTGTAACCGGGTAGATTGGCGTGGTCTTAAGATTAATTTTTGTCTCATAAATTTCCTTTGAAAAATATGTATTCGAAAATAACTGGCTGGAGTTTCTGAAAAACAGTTGATTGTACAATTGAAATAGCCCAAAAAGAAAATAATAAAAACATAAGTACAGCCTCCCAATTGATATTTCAAATACCAATCAATTTTTCAACGGAAAACTGTCTTTTCCTTAAACCAATTCTGCATTTTAGGTTAAAAGTATTTACTTTGTAGCAGTAAAAACATATTAGATAAATGTTATGCGATTCTTCAAAATCAGCTTTTTATTCTACTTCGTTTTACTGAGTTTCAGCTCCCTGGGCATTCAGCCGAAGGATATAAGAATGGAGCGACTGACATTGAAAGAAGGTTTGCGTAGTTATGAAATATGGGCTTTATGCCAGGACCGGTTTGGCTATTTATGGATAGGCAGCAGTGCCGGACTTCAGAAGTTTGACGGACTTCATTTCACAAATTATAATTACCAATCAACAGACTCCACTTCCATCTCATCCGATCATATCAATTGTATTATGGAGGATAGTAAAGGAAGACTTTGGATAGGAACTGAAGGGGGCGGACTTAATTATTTATTGCGAGAAAAAAATATTTTCATACGTTATAATCAATATGAACGTGAAAGCGACTGGGGGTTAAAAATAAAATCTATTGCAGAAGACCAGCATGGAAATATCTGGTTTGGCACGTTGGGTGGAATTTACAAATTGAATCCAGAAACCCAAAAATTTGTTTCATATTATTCTGATTCCGCTGTTCATGGCACCATTAACAGCCGGAATGTGTTTACACTTGAATTTGACAAAAAAACAAATTCATTATATGCCGGCACAGAAAACGGGTTAAATATTTATGATGAAGCAAACGATAATTTTATCAGTCATAAGAATCCAGATCCTCTGTTTCCTGAATGTAGGTTGCTCGGTGGAACATCTATTACTAATATTTTTTTTGAAGACACTGCTTTTTGGATAAGTACCATCAAAGGTGACCTTTTTTACTACAATCGCATCAGCCATGAGTTAAAAATCATGAATGATTTTTTTAAATTCAAGTCAAACAAAACTTATGAGATTTATCATTTCACAAGAGACAGTAAAGGAAATTTATGGGTCAGTAGTTATTATGAGGGAATCCGTCTGCTGAATTATCAGAATGGGAAATCAGAAATTTTACAAGCCGATTCGAAACAGGAAAACGGATTGGCAAGCAACGGTGCCATTTATTTATTAAAAGATAAAAATGAAACATTATGGATTTGCACCAATAAGGGAGTCAATTACTTTAATTTGAAACGGCAGTTTTTTGATCAAATTGATATTCTGAAACCTCATTCTTCAGGTGAATCAAGCTATTTATACAACATTGCGGCAGATAATAAAGATCGCATTTGGATTGGTACGCGTGGAGCGGGGCTTTTTTGCTACCATATTAAAAGCCAAAGTACAGAATTGATTTTAGATGCTGCTGATAAAAAAATGCATGTAAAGGATATCTGGAGTGTATTGGTATCAAAATCAGGCACCGTTTGGGCTGGAACTAATTCCGGTTTAATTAAAATAAACCCGGATAAAAAAATATTCAGTCGTTTTGTTCCTGAATACCTGGACCGCGATGGCAGAAAGTTGAATGATGTGATCGGAATTTGTGAAGACAGTAATAACATGCTGTGGATAGTTACATGGGGCGGACCAGTGCTGCTGTTTAACCCCGTTAGCGAATCATTCGCTCCCGCTGATCAAACAGAAGGAATGGCGCAGTTGAAAAATTTAAGAAGCGTAAATATTATTTTTGAGGACAGCAAAAAACGTATCTGGATCGGTACTGACCGGAAAGGATTGATATGCTGGAACAGAATCAATCAGGAATTTCATTATTATAATCACAAGGACAGCGATCCCTTATCCATCAGTTCTGACCAGGTACTTTCGATTTACGAATCATCCGATCATTCGATATGGATTGGAACCATCAATAATTATCTAAACAAATTTGACGAAAAGCATGATAATTTTATCCGGTTCGGGCAAAAGGCAGGAATTACCGATGCATTAATTCAAAGTATCATTGAAGAAAAGGGTGGAAATATCTGGCTGGGCACAAGCAATGGTTTGTTCCAGTTTAATTATAAGGATTCCATCGTCAGAACTTTTGATGTGTTTGACGGTTTGCCTGAAAATATCATTTATGGCAATCTTATTTATTCACGTTCACTGAATAAAATTATTTTTCCATCCACCAGTTCGCTGGTTACTTTTAATCCGGAGAATTTAAATGATCAGCAATTTTATTCACAAGTTTTTATTTCCAACATCAGACTATACGATAAGCTGCTTGCTAATGTGGAATCGCTTGGTAACAGCGCTCAGATTAATTTACGCCCGCAAGATAATTTTGTTTCTATAGAATTCAATGCTATTGAGTTTTTGCACCCCGGCAAAGTCAAATATTTTTATAAGCTTACCGGTTTCAATAGTGATTGGGTGGACAATGGTGATAAACGATCTGTTAGCTTCAGTAACCTCACCGGAGGGAATTATACTTTGATGGTAAAATGCATTAATGCTGATGGCGTATGGAGTAGACCTGCAATGCTGACTATTACAAAACACCCCCACTTAATGGAAACGCCCTGGTTCCGGCTATTTGCCGCATTCCTAGTTGCGTCATTGATTGTTGGGTACATAAGGTTCAGGGTAACCGGGCTTCGCAAACAAAAAATTCAGCTCGAAAACGTTGTAGAGTTGCGAACAAAACAATACAAAGCCGAAACGGAACGTGCTGAACGATCAGAAAAATTCAAAGAAGAATTTCTTGCCAACATGAGCCATGAAATACGTACACCGATGAATGCGGTTGTTGGGTTATCTAATCTTTTGCTTGCAACAAACCTGAATGAAAAACAGAAGCATTACATGGATGCAATACGCGAAAGTTCGGGTAACCTGATGGTGATATTGAACGATATTCTAGATCTTTCTAAAATCGAAGCCGGAAAAATAGAGTTTGAGCAAATTGAATTCCGTGTACGGAAAGTCGTAAAAAATGTAGAAGATATTCTTCGACTTAAAGCGGAAGAAAAAAGTTTATTTCTCAAATCGATTATCCAACCAGAAATTCCCGACCTGCTTCTTGGAGATCCTACCCGCCTTAACCAGGTGCTTACTAATCTTACGGGCAATGCAATAAAGTTTACAGAAAAGGGAGGAGTAACAATTTCGGTAGAGAGAAAAGCCCAAACCGGTGAAAACATCCGCCTGGTTTTTAAAATTATCGATACCGGGATAGGAATTCCTGTTGACAGACAAGGTAAAATTTTCGAAAGCTTTGAACAAGCGGCCGCTGATACAACACGTAAATTTGGCGGAACAGGATTGGGGCTGAGTATTTCAAAAAAATTGGTCGAGTTACAGGGTGGTAAAATTGAAGTGAAAAGTACTCCCGGAATCGGATCGGAATTTTCTTTTGATATGCTTTATCAATTGCTTGTTCAGGAACCGGAAAAAATTAAAGAAAGTGAATTGCAAATTAATCCATCTGAGTTTAACGGAATAAAAGTTTTGATTGTTGAAGATAATGAATTTAACCAGATGGTTGCTGTGGATACTCTACTTGCATTTAACGAAAAAATAAATGTTGATGTTGCTGAAAGCGGAAACGCTGCGCTTAATATATTGAAAGATAAAAAATATGATGTTATACTAATGGACATTCAAATGCCCGAAATGAACGGCTACGAAGTTACCGGTTATATCAGAAATTCCGCTAACGGATTAAATAAATTTACACCTATAATTGCCATGACCGCCAATGCGAGCAAAGCAGAAATTGAAAAGTGTTTTGCTGCCAGTATGAATGAATATGTTTCTAAACCTTTTGAACCGGGTAATCTTTTCCAAAAAATTTTCAAGGTGCTCAAATGATTTTATTTACCGGAAATACTCAGATCAACAGGGGAATTATCAGGGCTTACAGAGACCGGAAAGAGTTTTTCAATAAATATTCCTGAATCGTATTTGAAGTTATTGGAAAGCCTGAGCAGAAAATTGCCGATACCGGATTGTCCACACATGAATCCGGGTTCGGCACGTAAAGTCATACTTCCGCATTTCCATTCACCTCCATTTTCTTCGGTAACTGTAAGAATATTTTCTGCCTGCTTGCAGATCTGCCCAATGATGTTATTATTTCCCGTGTGTCGCGCAAGTAATAAAGGCAACTCGGCATTTCCAAAATATCCATGGCACAAAGAAAAATTATTGCAATTACTCAGGTTATTCCTCACAGATCCGGATACCTTTTCAGCCACTGAAAATAATTTATCCTCTTTCGTAATCAGGTAAGCCAACAGCCTTGCTAAACCGATTCCGGGCGAACCATGACACCATGCGTTTGAATATTTTATCTCATCTTTTATTTTTCCATCATCAATTCTGAAATCAGGCCAATTCAAAATTTTCTCGTTGAAAAAAAAATCTTCATATTGAAAAGATTTTTCATACGCTTTTAAGAATTTCTCCTCTCCTGTTCTTGAATGAAGCAATAACAAGGATAATCCGATACCGGCACTTCCGTGCGAATATCCCGTCAGGTTCCGTTCACATCCACTGATAGTTTTCCATGAAATTCCAACCGTTTCTGCTTTTGCATTAGACAACAGAAAATTTCCAAGCTCTGTTGCTTTTTCAATATATTTTTCATTATGCAGTAATTCGTAAGCAAATAATAACAAAAAAATGCAGCCAGCCGCACCTGAAATAACGTCTGCATCCGCATCATTCACATTTTTTGAAACTAAGCTGCCAAGCATTTTTATTGCCTCTGATAAAAACTTTTCCTCCTTTGTTAAATAATATACATCGAGCAAAACATAAATAATTCCTGCGCTGCCGCTGTAAAAACCAAAAGCACTTCCGGAATTAATTGGAATATTTTTCATTGCATGGTTCATTGCACCGGAAGCAGTTTCTGCAAAAAGCTTTTCACCAGTTGCATCATGAAGATGGTGAAGGAAAAAAGAAATGCCTGAAGTTCCCAAATAAAAATCGGAACCAAGCGATTCGAAAAATTCAAACTTGCGATCAAAATCATAATTGCGCCCAATCCAATTGCAACTGCCCTGATGCCAGATAGCCGTGCGGCAGAGTTCCGTTCCCATGCGGAATGCTTCGTCCATAAATCTTCCCTTCAAATTATCGTTAATCAAATCCTGTGAAATCATATTCGTAGCAGCTTCGGGGGTTTAAATAAAATTTTTCGGGATTCAAATCATTTTCATTAATTGACTGCTTAACAGCGTCAGAAATTTTTTCAGCAACAGCATTTTGATTCCATGCTTTCCATAATCCACGCGCAATAATCCTTGAACGGCTCTGACCAAAACTGATTTGGTGCGAAGGTGGGTTTTCGGCAAATGAAAGCCCTTTTGCTATTTTGAGTGTAAACAATGGCACTGATTCTTTTAAAAATTCAGAAATGTTTTTGTGAATGTCTTTTAAAATTTTTATTCCAATGTTGAAATAACAATTGGCCAAATACAAGACTCCGGAATCATTTCTGCTATAGGAATGTGGGTCAGAACAACATTTAAAGCCGAATGGAATTCCGAAACGATTGAACTGGCTGCTCACCGATTCCAGCAGCAACGCTGCACCTTCCTTTTTCAGGTTCCAGTAAAACCGTACGCTGCCTGTAAGCCACCACTCATGCTGCTCCATTCCATTAATAAAATAAAAATGATTCTCTGATTGCTGTGAATCTCTCAGCATCCTTATCATTATTTTATCTAAAGGTCTGATTTCTGAAATTATTCGCGACTGATTCAGGTAATTTCCTGCAGTAGTAATCATCTGAAATTCTTTTTTTGAAACCAGTAATGTCCCTGATTCATCGATTTCTTCAATACTCCAACCTTTATCTAATATATCCTGCGTTTTGTTTGCTTCATTCAATTTTGAAATGAATAATAACCGTTCGCTTTCATTTCCTGTTAATGAAGTCAATTCTGCTTTTTGAGAACTGAACTGATTGCGGCAATAACAATTTCTATAAATAATATCTGATAACTTTTGAATTTTCTCACTTGCTTCAAAGTCATTCACCTGGATTCCTGTATCATCATTTCCAAAGAAGACAGAATCATTTTTCACAGAAAATGCTTCCGCTGTTTTTTCAATCTGCTGCAGAATCGTTAGGTTCATACTTTTTGTTTTTTACTTCTGCTCAAAATAAAATCGTCAAATGCCTGCTTTGGATCCTTCAGAATATTTAAAGAAAACTGCAGCAGCTGAATAGTTTTGCGATCCAGCACATTGTGAAAATTAACATGTTCAATGCAACTTTGCACCAGCCGCAAGCCGGTAAATTCCATACTCAAGTGAAACATATTGTCCGATTTCTCTTCCGTTAATTTCATTAAATCAGTATAGGCTGAAATAAATGCTGCAATTGCCGGTTTCATTTTCAGCAGTTGAAAAGGATCTGCTTCGTGCTGCAGCACCCAATAAGAAAAATAGGACTGGAGGATTCCGGCAAGGTCCCAGCACGGATCTCCAAAATCCGAAAGTTCCCAGTCTATCAAACGGATTTCTTTTGCTTCATCGGTAAGGTTACGAATGAGAAAATTACTCCACCTGATGTCGTTATGCACCAGGCATTTTAATTTCCACTTTTCTTTGGCGGAGCGGATGCTATTCATGAAATCAATTTGCGATTTTACCAGTTCCATCAGTTGCCTGTTAGCTTCTGTATTTACGCCTGCCCACCACCCATCACTTTCAATATTAAAAAGCCAGCATGGTTTCATCGAAAACAGGGAGGCTGATTTTTTATGTTCAATTTTATTTAATTCAATGCTGTGCAATGCAGCAAGAATTTCCGCCTGCTTCACAGCAATGGATGCGGGGTATTCGTTTAATGAAACATGATACTCATGCAAGCTGATAGCTGGCTCTATTAATTCAGTAATCAATGCCTGAATATTCCTGTCGTAATGATAAAACTGCGGGATATGATTTTTTAATCTGGAAAAATCTTTATCATTAAAAGTGAGCCAGTACAAATCCGCTTCGCGTTTCAGATCAGGTTTTCTCAGATAAAAAGATAATTTGGGTTGCTTAATAAGAAGGTTTTTTCCTTCTGAAATCAAAACTTTGAAATTCCTGTTCCGGCTGAATTGCCTTACCAATCGCACTTTTCCATGCACAAACTGATTGCGGTTTAAATAACCGTTTTCGAACAGAAAATGACAAAGTGCAAATTCATTAAGGAGCATTGCAGAAAGGAATAATGGAACGTTAGATCCCGGTTATTCGGGAGAAATTTTTATAGGAAACATCCCAATTGATAAAAAAAGAAAAATGAAATTTAATTTCCTTAATATGGGCTGTAATTTTTACGGAAGTCCCATTCATCACAACCAACTACAGTTGAATATTTACCGCAAAGCATTCCGGTCGGAAGCGGATTACCATTACCACCTGCACATCCCAAAGTCATCTGGCTGCACCGGCTGCCCGGGCAGGTTTGAGTAGGTGTGGCGCAATTGACGGTTCCCGGACAACGGCTCGGACATGTTGGTGTTGGTGTTGTTCCGCAGCCCATGGGAGTTTGGGCAGCATTATCCCCAGCTCCTGCGAGCATATCACCATCTAAATAATGCTTAGTTTTGCTTAACTCATATCCACAACCACCATATGTGAGTTCAATCTCTTCAACTTTTCCATCCACAACACGTGTAGCCTTCAACCAAATATTCCTACCTCCTAAACCATTTTCAGGCACGATTGGTAAATGATGTTCTACAAATTCTATATCGAATTCTACATAACTATTTAATTCAGGTGAAAGATAAACCCGTATCCTGTTTTCGTTTGATTTCTCATTTTTATCATCAAGATAACTATATGCCGGTCCAACATAACCTCGAAGGAAAATTCTCTTATTGTCAATATCGCTTTTTGTAGCAACTTTAGAAATAAACTCGGAAGCCATTTCTTTTAACTTTGCTTGTTTTTCAGCTATTGTCATAAATTTAAGTTTTAAAAGTTTAGATTTAGGTTGATAG
>JBIOHJ010000071.1:0-17049 GCA_044448905.1 Bacteroidia bacterium
GAATTTTCTTTTTTCCTTGCCGTTCCTACCATGTTTGCTGCTACTGTGTATAAAATTTATAAATTTTACAAAACCGGAATTGCTGTTGAACCCAATCAAATTAACTTACTGATTGTTGGAAATATCGTGGCATTTATTGTGGCAGCAGTTGCTATAAAAAGTTTTATCGGTTATTTACAGAAACACGGTTTACAAGCTTTCGGGTATTACCGGATTGTGGTTGGTGTTGCCATTATTGTTATGCTGGCATTAGGAGTGGAATTGAAGATTGTTGAATGATTAAAAAAATGGAAACTCTCCAAGCAACAATTGATTATTATAACGGTGAAGTTATCCTCATCAACAAACCATATAAATGGACTTCGTTTGATGTGGTGAATAAATTGCGGATTATTCTTAAAAAACATCTTTCTAATTCTTCAAAATTAAAAGTCGGCCATGCCGGAACTTTAGACCCATTGGCAACTGGTTTACTGATTATCTGTACAGGAAAGCTTACAAAAGAAATTAATTCATACCAGGCACAGGAAAAAGAATATACCGGCAGCTTTTACATTGGCGCAGCCACTCCATCGTTTGATTTGGAAACAAAACCCGATTATTCTTTTTCCATTTCACACATTACCGAAGATTTAATTCTTGAAACATCAAAAAAATTCACAGGAAAGGTTTTGCAATCACCCCCTGTACATTCGGCAGTTAAAGTAAACGGGCTTAGGGCATATAAAAATGCACGAAAGGGAATTGAAACTAAAATTTTATCACGCGAAGTTTTTATTCATCAATTTGAAATTACTAAAATTGAAATGCCTTTGGTTTATTTTCGTGTGGTATGCAGCAAAGGAACTTATATACGCGCTTTGGCAAATGATTTTGGCAAAGCATTGAACTCGGGTGCTTATTTACATTCGCTTTGCCGAACCTGCATCGGTGAATTTAAGATAGATAATGCACTTAGTGTTGAGGAGTTTATAGCTTCGGTTAATAAACATTTTGCAGCGGCTGTTGTTTTATAACAATTAAAGTGTACCTTTACAATCAGTGGTATAAGACTCCATTTATTTCCTGCCTCGCTTTTCAATTAATTTGTTTCTAAATAAAGAAAATGTCATCCCCAAAATTTGTTTCATCACAAGAATCGTTTCATAGCGAGCTTCGAAAACGCATCAACCAATATTTTGAAAAAACCGGCAAACGTGCTACTGGCAATTTTTCCATTAAACTTAAAGCGGCTATACTAATGCTTGGTTTTGCTTTTGTTTATACGCACTTGGTATTTTTTACCCCGGTTGCATGGCTGGCTATATTGGAGTGTATTGTTTTGGGCGGGTTAACTGCAGCAGTTGGTTTTAATATTATGCACGATGGCGGTCATGGCAGCTTTAGCCGTTATAAATGGGTGAATAAGATGGCAGGGCTTTCGTTAAACTTCTTGGGCGCCAATATTTTTATGTGGAACACCAAGCACAATATTGTTCATCATACTTATACCAATATTGAAGGAGTAGATGATGATTTGAATGCGCGCCCGTTTTTGAGGTTGTGTAGTTCGCAGAAACGTTTTAAGATGCACCGTTACCAGCATTTGTATTTTGGATTTGTGTATGGGTTGCTATATCTTTATTGGGTGTTTTTTACCGATTATAAAAAGTATTTTACCCAAAAGGTGGGTTCAATGCCTATTCAGAAGATGAAGCCGTGGGACCATATTTCGTTTTGGTCGTTTAAGTTGTTTTATATTTTTGTTTTTGTTTTAGTTCCCATTTATACTGTTGGTTTTGGTGCATGGCTTACTGGATTTTTAATTTTTGGTGTATTTGCAGGGCTAGTGCTTTCGATTGTTTTTCAATTGGCGCACACGGTTGAAGAAACCCAGTTTCCGGTTGCAACCGTTACAAATACTATTGAGGATGAATGGGCGATTCATCAACTAAAAACCACAGCTAATTTTGCTACCCGCAATAAAGTTATTTCCTGGCTCGTTGGCGGATTGAATTTTCAAATTGAACACCATTTATTTCCTAAGATTTCACATGTGCATTATCCTGCCATCAGTAAAATTATTAAAAAGGCTTGCGAGGATTATGGCTTTCCGTACATCGAATATCCTAAAATGCGGGAGGCGGTAGCTTCGCATGTGGCGCATTTGTACCAATTGGGTCGGAAATGAATTTTTTTTAGTGAAAAGGATTGAAAGTAAGGATAGTAGAAGAATGACTTTTTAAATTCAGTTCAATTTAACTTCTGAAAAGCATCCCATTTCTTCTGGAAAATAACCGATTTCTTCTGGCAACTAAGTGAATTTCTGTCGCTATTCGGATTACTAAAGCTTAAACATTAATCGCGTCAAGCACCTGTTCGGTAAGAGGCTTATTCAAAAGCTTGCGAACAAAGCGGTTTTTATTGGCGCGGTTAAAATCGCCAAAGCTTTCCGAATTGGTGAGCATAATAATTTTACAATGCGCATGTACTTCCGGTTTTAGCTTGGCAAATTCGTCTAGGAATTCAAAACCATCCATTTCGGGCATTGTAATATCCAGAAAAATAATATCAGGCAGATCGTTCTGCCTAGCGGTAGCTAAAGCTGCTAGCGCCTCAGGCGCCTTGCCAAACACATCCACCTTGGCAGCAAAGTGGTGCACTTCCATTAGTTTTTTGTTAATCGTGTAATCAAAGGTATTATCATCAATTAATAAAACCTTTGCATAGCGGGTATCCCGTTTACCGGGCATTTCGAGAGTTGATGTTGTATTTTCCATTGGGTCAGTTAAAAACATAGTTTCATACGCATGACCGTGGAAATGGTTTACCTTATTTTTGAAAAAAGGTATTTAGGATAAGTAAGGTGATTGAGGTAATTAGTTAAGATGGGTTCGCCAACTTCCCTAATTACCCATTTCCCTAATTACCTATAATAGATTAAACCCCTGCAGCGTAATCTTCTCTCTCACCGTTTCGGCAAATTCAAACATATAACCATAAATGCCCACGTAACCGGCCTCCGGAAAAGCCACTACCGAACAGCGGATAACCTGGTCATCAAGCCGCACATTAATATCAGGTATTTTAGTTCCCTTCAGAGCCGCATAAATTTCGGGATGCCTCTCTAAAATCGAAATCGGAATCTGGCTTTCCAGTCCGCAGTTCCAATAATTCAATAACGGTCGGGCAGGCTCGTTACATTGAATCACCTTAAAATTGTAATCAAACTTAAATACCGGAAACAGGTTCGCGGTTCCTTTAGTTGTGTTGTTGCTGTGTTCGCTCATTTTGTTTTTTTTATTTTACAATATAACCCCTTTCATAAATAATACCAGATGATTTTTGGATGATACCACAACCCTGTAAGATTTTTTTAATAATCAAATAATAAATACCCGTCAAGCGGGATGAAACGTCAAAAAAGCAAATAATCCCTTCATTCTTCAGCGAAAGATTTTATAAAAAACAAAAGGTTGATGAAGTGATAAATTCTCCATCCTCTCAAATCTGATTATCTTTGTAAAATAATTTCAAACAAAAAGTAAGATGCCATATCCTGAAGCCCTCTGCGCACCGATGCGATCCGATTTAACCGCTGCTGGTTTCGAAGAAATCAGAACACCCCAGCAAGCCGATACCATAATACCCAACAGCAAGGGCACCTTATTATTAATGATAAACTCGGTTTGCGGATGTGCTGCCGGCACCGCCCGCCCGGGAGTAAAAATGTCGTTACGCGGAAACAAAAAACCCGATAAGCTGGTAACCGTTTTTGCCGGTCAGGATTTAGAAGCCACAGCCGAAGCCCGTAAGTTTACTCAACCTTTTCCTCCTTCATCGCCCAGCATCGCCTTATTTAAAGACGGCAAGCTTGTGCATTTTGTAGAACGCCATCTTATAGAAGGCCGCTCAGCCGAAATGATTTCGGAACACCTTATTGAAGCGTACAATCAGTATTGCTGAGAATATGGAACTTAAAGTCTCTTATTAATAAGATCCATTTCAATAACCTTTCTGAAATATTTTTCGCGCATGGTTTTTTTCAAGGCATCAGCATGATTAAGTCCGTGTAAATCGCTGCCAATTAAATCAACCATATTATTATCAATTAATTTTTCAGCTGCTTTTTTTGCTTCAGCGCCATAATACCCGCCAAGTGAATTGATATTTATCTGCAATAATATACCCTGATCTTTAAAAGTAAAATACTCTTTAAACCGGTGCGACCAGAACGGATACCTTTCGGGATGAGCAAGCACCGGCTTATATCCCAGTACCTGCATCCTGAATAAAATCTCTTTCAGATTATCCGGGCAATTAATATACGAAACTTCGAACAGTAAATAATTATCACCAAAGGTCAACAATTTTTCGTTTTCAAGCTTATGCACAAATCCGTCATCTAAATAATATTCGGCCGCAACCGATAATTCAATCTCGATATTTTCTTTCTTAATTGCTTCTTTCACCTTTTCCAACCCTTCGTTAATAATAGCAGGGGTATTGCGGTAATAATCGCTCATAATATGCGGTGTGGTAATAAGCTTCCGAAATCCCAGTTCATAAAACCGTTTTATTAATGCCACACTTTCTTCAGTCGTTTTTGAACCGTCATCAATTCCCGGAATAAGATGCGAGTGCATATCAGTTCTCACCGCTGAAAAATCAATACCCGGTTCATTCTTCTTCGAAAATAATCCTGAAAAAAAATTAAAAGCCATGCGTTTATTTTTTAAAAGAAGATTTGAACCAATCCAGTGTTAGTGACAATCCTTCTTTCAGCTTTATTTTAGGATCATAACCCAGTAATGTACGTGCAAGAGAAATATCGGCAAGTGAATGTTTAATATCGCCTGCTCGTTCCTGCCTGTACACAGGCTTTGTATCGTTTCCTGTCAGTTCTTGAAGAGTTGAAAATAAATTATTCAGCGAAATATTTTCACCTACGGCTACATTATACACTTTATTAAAAGCATTTTCATTTTGGCAAAACATGGCCTTAATATTTGCCTGTACAGCATTTTCAACAAAAGTAAAATCGCGTGAGTTGGTTCCATCACCATTAATAAAAGCAGTTTTATTGTTCAGTAACGCATCCATAAATAATGGAATGGCGGCTGCATAGGGTCCGTTAGGGTCCTGTCTCGGACCGAAAATATTAAAATACCGCAAGCCAATAATCTTCATTCCGTAATTCAGCGAAAAAACCGATGCATACAATTCATTAGTAAACTTTGAAACTGCATATGGAGAAAGCGCTTTCCCGATTTTATTCTCTGTTTTAGGAGAATCTGCAGAATCTCCATAAACCGAAGACGAGCTCGCATAAATAAATTTTTCAACTCCCGAATCCTTTGCAGCAACAAGCATATTCAAAAACCCTGTTGCATTTGCAGCATGTGTTGCTAACGGAAACTGAATGGAACGCGGCACTGAACCCAATGCTGCCTGATGCGAAATTAATTGAATATTCTGGCAAGCTTTTTCGCAAGTTGCCGCGTCTGTTATATCGCCTTCAATAAATTCAAAAGATGGGTTGGATAAAAAAGGTTCAATATTCCGTTTAAAACCATTTGATAAATTATCCAACACCCGAACTTTTCTGCAATTATGTTTCAGCAAATATTCCACCAGGTTTGAACCGATAAAACCGGCACCGCCTGTAATTAATATATTTTTTTTACTGATATCATCAGAATGAAACGCAGTGTTGTAAAGCTGATGAGACATGAACTTGTTTTAATGTTGAGTTTACCGTAAATGATATTGCTGATCATAATATTTCTGATACTCGCCCGATGTTACGTGTTTAAGCCACGTTTCATTTTTTAAATACCAGTCAACCGTTTTGTTTAATCCTTCTTCAAATTGTAGAGATGGCATCCATCCCAGTTCGTTTTTCAATTTTGAAGAGTCAATAGCATAGCGCATGTCATGTCCGGCACGGTCTTTAACAAAGGTGATAAGCTTTGCAGATGTACCTTTAGGGCGATTCAATTTCTCGTCCATAATTTTACAAAGTAATTGAATGAGGTCAATGTTTTTCCATTCATTATTACCGCCAATATTGTACGTATGACCCCTCTTGCCGCTGTGAAAAATCAAATCAATAGCAGCCGCATGGTCTTCCACATACAGCCAGTCACGTATATTTTCCCCCATACCATATACCGGAACATCTTTATTTTGAAGAATATTATTAATGGCAAGCGGAATTAATTTTTCAGGAAAATGATTAGGGCCATAATTGTTCGAACAATTTGAAATAATAACGGGCAGGTTATAGGTATGCCAGTAAGCCCTCACCAAATGATCGGAGCTTGCTTTGGATGCCGAATACGGGCTACGCGGATCATAAGGCGTTTCTTCGGTAAAATATCCTTCTTTGCCGAGTGAGCCATAAACTTCATCGGTGGAGATATGATAGAATAAGTTAGGAGTTTGCAATTCGGAGTTTGGAGATAATGTCCATATATTTTTTGTTGCATTCAAGAGGTGGACTGTTCCGATAATATTTGTAAGAACAAAATCCATCGGGTTAACAATAGAACGATCAACGTGCGATTCAGCCGCAAGATGAATAACTGAATCAAACTTATTTTCTTTAAAAATATTATTTATAAACCCGGCATCGGCTATATCACCTTTGATAAAAATGTAATTGGGTTTGTCTTCAATATCACGGAGGTTTTCAAGATTGCCGGCATACGTCAACTTGTCAAGATTAAAAATTTTATAACCGGGATAATTTTTTACAAACCGCCTCACCACATGTGAACCAATAAATCCTGCACCGCCAGTTATCAGAATATTCATTGTTGTTAGCTTAAGCGTTCTTTAATTCTTTTTGCTGCAAAGCCTGTTCCCATTTCCAAGAGGATTGAATCATATCTGAAAGATTCCGGTTTGATTTCCATCCCAGCTCAGTATTTGCATAAGCAGTATCTGCATAAACCTGCTCAATGTCGCCCTGCCTTCTTCCCGAAATTTTATAATTAAGGCTTATACCGGTTAATTCAATAAATGCATTGACCATTTCAAGAACAGAAATTCCTTTTCCTGTTCCCAGGTTAAATACCTCGAAGCTATTTTTGTTTTTCGTGGTAAGCAAACGGTCGGTAGCAATTACATGCGCTGCTGCTACATCCATCACATGAATATAATCACGTATACAGGAGCCATCAGGTGTGTTATAATCACTGCCGAATATTTCAAGAATTTTGTTTTTACCAATGGCTGTTTGTGTAATAACAGGCATTAAATTATTTGGTGAACCGATCGGATATTCACCTATCAATGCAGAATCATGAGCGCCAACCGGATTAAAATAGCGAAGTGAAATAACATTCAAAGAAGAAATTTTTGCAGTGTCTTTTAAAATACTTTCTGAAATTATTTTTGTGTTTCCGTAGGGTGATTCCGCCTGTTTAACACTTGCGTTTTCAGTAACCGGAAGCACATCGGGCTGTCCGTAAACAGTGCACGATGAAGAAAAAATAAAATGATTGACAGAATATTTTTTACATAAATCCAAAAGATTTAGTAACGACATCAGATTATTTCTGTAATAAGCAAGTGGAATTTTTACCGATTCGCCAACGGCTTTCAGTGCTGCAAAATGAACAATTGCGTTTACTTGATTTTGTTTAAAAAAACCTTCAAGCTCTTTCAAATTACAAACATCAATCTTATGAAATTCAGGTTTAGTGCCGGTAATTTCTCCGATAGAATTTACAACTTCAATTTTTGAGTTCGAAAGATTATCAATAATAATTACTTCATAACCTTTGTTGATCAACTCAACACAGGTATGCGAACCAATATAACCCGTTCCGCCCGTTACTACTATTTTTTTTGAATTCATAAAAAGGTATGAACGAATATCCTCATTCAAAAATGCATTTCGAAAGCTACAGACCTGATTTGTCTTTGCTCATAAACTTATAAACTCCAATAAGAAAGTTTTTTTATTTTATCCCTGTAAACACCTTTTATATCTACCAGCACTCCATCGGCAGTACAAATGGAATTAAAATAATCCTCGTTAAGTTCCAAATATTCTTTATGGTTAACGGCTACCACAACCGCATCATAATTATTGCCGGTTTTTTCCACAAGCTCAAATCCATATTCATGTTTTAATTCGGTTGATGAAGCTTTCGGATCGGTTACGTCAACCTGTACACCATACGATTTAAATTCGCTGATAAGATCAGCAACTTTTGAATTCCGTATGTCTTCAACATCTTCCTTAAATGTAGCACCCATTACCAGCACTTTAGCTTTTGAAATATCTTTTCCTTTCGCAATTAATTTTTTAACAGTTTGTTTGGCAATATAAAATCCCATGGAATCATTCACATATCGACCACTGTTTATCACTTGGGCATGATAACCAAGTTCCTGGGCCTTATAAGTAAGATAATAAGGGTCAACTCCAATGCAATGACCGCCCACCAGACCCGGAACAAATTTTAAAAAATTCCATTTGGTGCCGGCAGCTTCTAAAACTTCATAGGTATTGATTCCGATTTTATTAAAGATAATGGAAAGCTCATTCATCAATGCAATATTCACATCGCGTTGTGTATTCTCAATAATTTTTGCAGCTTCGGCTACTTTGATTGAAGATGCACGGTGAACACCTGCCTTTACAACCAATTCATATACTTTGGCAATTTCCTCTAACGATTCTTCATCACAACCAGACACAACTTTTTTTATTTTCGCTAACGTATGTTCTTTATCACCGGGATTTATCCTTTCGGGTGAATAACCAACTTTAAAATCAGTTTTAAATTTCAACCCCGATAATTCTTCAAGAACCGGAACGCAATCCTCCTCAGTGCAGCAGGGATATACTGTTGATTCGTACACAACATAATCACCTTTCTTTAAAATTTTTCCAATTGTTTTTGAAGCGCCCAATAATGGTTTTAAATCAGGCAGGTTGTGTTCATCAATAGGTGTAGGTACCGCTACAATAAAAAATCTGGCAGTCTTAAGCACATCGGGCGAATCGGTAAAAACAATATCGCATCCCTGAAAAGATTCCGTATTCAACTCTCCGCTTGGGTCAATATTTTTCTGCATCATTTTTATCCGTTCGGAATGGATATCAAAACCAATTACAGAAACTTTTCTTGCAAATTCCAAAGCTATAGGCAATCCTACATACCCTAAACCGATTACGGCTATTTTAATTTTTTTATCAACTATCTCCTGGTACATTTTAAAGTTTAAGTTTTATTTCAAAATAATTTCTTTTTTATTCAACTTCCTTAACGAATAAATCCGTTCAATAATTTCAACAACTTTTAATCCTTCCAGCGCATTGGTTGTAATAGAAGTTCTTCCTTTTAAAGTATTAATTACATTTTCGATAATAAAATGATGATTGGCTGCCGATCCTTTATACGTTCCATAATCATTGGCAGGACTAACTGGTGGCAGCTCCGGTATTTTATAATCTTTGATGTGGCAATATTCGACCTCATTCATGTATTGCCCGCCAACTTTAATACTTCCGTTCTCACCGATAATTGTCATGCTGCTTTCTTGGTTTACATCATAAACCGAAGTGGTATAATTTATACATCCCATGCCTCCATTTAAAAACCGGAAATTAATAAAACCCGAATCTTCAAACGCTGTATTATTCTGATGCGTGAAATCATCAAACTTGGCTTGTATATCGGAAATGTCACCAAAGAGCCAGTACATAAGGTCAATCCAATGAGAAAATTGTGTAAACAAAGTACCCCCGTCAAGATTAGTTGTCCCTTTCCAGTCCCCGGATTTATAATAACGTTCATCACGATTCCAGTAACATACCAGTTGAACCATAAATATCTTTCCGAGTAAATTACTGTTCATTATTTCTTTCAGCCAAACGGAAGGCGGTGAGTAGCGGTTCTGCATCACACAAAAAACAATTTTGTGAACCTGGAGCGCCTTAAAAATAATCCGTTCACAATCGGCTTTGGTTAATGCCATCGGTTTTTCAATCAATACATGCTTGCGTTTTTCCAGGGCTTTAATTGCCTGTTCGGCATGCGATCCGTTTGGTGAGCAAATACAAACCACATCATATTCAAGATCGGAATTTAATAGTTCATCAGCTGAATTAAAAAAAGGCACGTTGTAATTTCCGATGTTCAGATTTTTCTTTTCAGCCGGGTCGCAAATCGCGATTAATTCCGATTCGGGATTTCGTAAAATCATTTCGGCATGACGCTTGCCAATATGCCCGCAGCCAATTATTGCAAATTTTATTTTCTTATCCTGAATCATGTTAGCTGATGCGTGCTACTTTATTTTCTTTCAACTGATATTTTTGCTCACTCTCCGAACAAATTGCAATTCCTTTATTATCAAATTTTAATTTATGACCGAACTCGCTCATCCAGCCTGCTTGTTTTGCGGGATTTCCCATCACTAATGCATAAGCAGGGACGTTTTTGGTAACCACTGCCCCAGCACCAACGAAAGCAAATGCTCCGATATTATTTCCGCAAACTATTGTTGCATTTGCACCGATGCTTGCGCCTTTACCCACATGGGTTTTTGCATATTGATTTTTTCTGACAACAGCGCTTCGGGGGTTGGTAACATTTGTAAAAACCATAGAAGGTCCGAGAAAAACATCGTCTTCACAAACCACACCGGTATATATGGAAACATTGTTCTGCACTTTTACATTGTTACCTAAAACAACTTCGGGCGACACCACCACATTTTGACCGATGTTGCAGTTTTCGCCAATCACACATTTGGGCATGATGTGCGAAAAGTGCCATATTTTGGTGTCTTTTCCAATTTTGCAACCTACATCTATTACTGCTGTTTCGTGTGCGAAATATTCCATGGACGTTCAATATTCAATACTCAATATTTCTTTTAAACAACTTTGAACCTTGAACTTTTTACTTTTATTCAAACCGGTGTGCTGTTTTATATAACTCTTCTTTTGATAAGCTTTTAAAATATTCATACGTTTTTTTCAAACCTTCGGCCCGTGATACTTTTGGCTCCCATTCTAAAATTTTATTTGCTTTGGTTATATCGGGCTGGCGTTGTTTAGGGTCGTCCTTCGGAAGTGGTTTGTAAATTATTTTCTGACTTGTTCCTGTGAGTTTTATTATTTCTTCGGCAAATTCCTTAATGGTTATTTCGGCAGGATTACCAATATTGACAGGATAAACATAATCGCCCAACAGCAACCGGTATATTCCTTCAATCAAATCATCAACATAACAAAACGAACGTGTTTGGCTTCCGTCACCGAAGACAGTTAAATCTTCGCCACGTAATGCCTGTCCGATAAAAGCGGGTAGTGCCCGTCCGTCATTTAACCGCATACGCGGACCATAAGTATTGAAAATTCTTACAATTCGTGTTTCCAGTTTGTGATAGGTATGATACGCCATGGTGATGGCTTCCTGAAATCTTTTTGCCTCATCATACACACCACGCGGACCAACAGGATTTACATTACCCCAATATTCTTCGGTTTGCGGATGAACAGTCGGGTCACCATATACTTCGGAAGTAGATGCAACCAGTATGCGCGCATTTTTTTGTTTTGCAAATCCTAACAGGTTGTGTGTACCAAGCGAACCGACTTTTAAAGTCTGAATAGGAATTTTTAAATAATCAATAGGGCTGGCAGGTGAAGCAAAGTGCAATATGTAATCAATATTACCGCGCACGGATACATATTTTGAAACATCGTGATTATAAAATTCAAATTCTTTCAGCTTGAAAAGATGTTCAATATTTTTTAAATCACCGGTGATGAGATTATCCATTCCCACAACCGAAAATCCTTCCTTGATAAAACGGTCACACAAATGCGAGCCAAGAAAACCGGCAGCGCCTGTGATTAAAACTCTTTTTTTCTCAGACATAGAAAAGTTAATCGTTATTAGTTAATGTGTTCTGATTCGTATTTGTTGATGTTATGAAACAACTTCCCTCCCTATACTGTTATAGTAGAAGCCAAGCTCTTTCATCCGTTGCGGATCATATAAATTTCTTCCGTCAAAAATGATTTTATTTTTAAGAAGCGATTTCATTTTCTCAAACTCGGGTGTGCGGAACAATGCCCATTCGGTTGCAATCAGTAACGCATCAGCATTTGTCAATGCTTCATACTGGTCTGTTGCAAATTTAATTTTAGTACCCAAAATCTTTTTCACATTTTCCATAGCTTCCGGATCGAATGCCGAAACAGAGGCTCCTTCTTTCAGCAATTCTTCAATAATATATGAAGCAGGTGCTTCGCGGATGTCATCAGTATCCGGTTTAAATGCCAATCCCCATAAAGCAAAATGTTTGCCTTTCAGATTATTATTAAAATACTTTTTCAGCTTATCAACAAGAATCAGTTTTTGTTTTTCATTTACACTCATTACCGAAGAGAGAATTTTGAAATTATATTCAAATTCTTTTGAAGTGGTCGCCAGCGCCTGTACATCTTTAGGAAAACAGCTTCCGCCATAACCGATTCCGGCAAACAGAAATCTTTTTCCAATTCTGTTATCCGAACCGATTCCAATTCGTACAGCATCCACATTCGCTCCAACGCGTTCACAAAGATTTGCAACCTCATTCATGAATGTAATTTTTGTTGCAAGAAAAGCATTGGCTGCATATTTGGTAAGTTCAGCCGAGCGTTCATCCATAAAATAAATCGGGTTGCCCTGCCGTACGAACGGAGCATACAAATCGCTCATAATCTTTTTTGCTTTTTCTGATGTTGTTCCGATTACCACACGGTCGGGTTTCATAAAATCGTCAACAGCAAATCCCTCACGCAGGAATTCCGGATTCGAAACAACATCGAAATCAATTTTAGTATTTTTCGAAATTTCATTTCTCACTTTTTCGGCAGTGCCAACGGGTACAGTGCTTTTATTGATTATGATTTTATAATCGGAAATTATTTTTCCCAAACGTTCAGCAACACCAAGGACATAAGAAAGGTCGGCTGAACCGTTTTCGCCCGGTGGAGTAGGAAGTGCAAGAAAAATAACCTGAGCGGGCTTAACAGCTTCTTCAAGATGTGTGGTGAAATGTAACCTTCCTTGTTTTATGTTGCGTTCAAAAAGTGCATCGAGATGAGGTTCGTAAATAGGAACTTTACCGTTACGCAAACTGTCCACTTTCTTCTCATCAATATCAACACACATAACATGATTGCCCATTTCGGCAAAGCACGTTCCTGTTACCAAACCAACGTATCCGGTGCCAACTACTGCAATGTTCATTTTTACTTATTCGTTAATTCGTATTGATTGGTATTCGTTGATACAGTATTTACAAATTCCAAAACATTATCAATAATATATTTCAAATCCTCTTCGCTCATTTCCGTATGCATCGGGAGCGAAATCACATTTGCCGCCAGGTATTCAGTTATTAGAAAAGCGCCTTTATTATATCTTGAATCTAAATAAGCTTTTTGTAAATGAAGCGGTATGGGATAATAAATCATTGATGGAATACCTTTTGTTGCAAGATATTCTCTCAGTTTATTCCTGTCCACACCGTTTAACACTAATGTATATTGATGAAACACATGTGTTGAGTTTTTCTGGCGTGCCGGAATTTTTATTTTCGGATTTCCGGAAAATACTTTGTCATAATATGCTGCAGCCTGGTTTCTTGCCGCAGCATATTCATCCAAATGTTTTAATTTAACACGAAGAATGGCAGCCTGCATACTGTCTAATCTCGAATTAACTCCAATCTCATCATGATGATACTGTACACTCTGCCCGTGATTTGCCATCATGCGTATTTTTTTTGCCAATTCATCATCGTCAGTAAAAATTGCTCCGCCATCGCCCATACAACCTAAGTTTTTTGATGGGAAAAATGAGGTGCAGCCCACTGTTCCGATTGTACCAGCTTTCTTTTTTGTTCCAGTTGAAAAAGTATAATCAGCGCCAATTGCCTGTGCCACATCTTCAATTACTTTCAGTTTATGTTTATCTGCAATTTTCATCACACTTTCCATATCGCAACATTGACCGAACAAATGAACAGGAACAACGGCCACCGTTTTTGGGGTGATTGCTTTTTCAAATTCAGCGGGGTCAATTGTAAATGTATCGGGATTAACTTCTACCAAAACAGGTTTCAGTTTCAGCAACGCAATAACTTCGGCAGTGGCAACGTACGTGAAACTGGTTGTAATCACCTCATCACCCGGCTTGAATCCAAGTGCCATCATTGCAACCTGTAATGCATCAGTTCCGTTGGCGCAGGGAATTACGTTTCGCGTATTGAGATATTGCGCAAACTCATCAGCAAACTGCTTTACCACCGGACCATTGATATATGCTGATGACAAAACCACTTCCATGATGGCCTGGTCAATTTCAGGTTTAATTTTCTGGTACTGACTGATAAGGTCAACCATTTGTAACTTCTTCATCCTCTAAAAAATAGTGTGCGAAGATAACGATTTAGGAGTTTGGATTTGATGCAAACACTATTCCTAAACTTAAAAATATAAAACTCCTTAATTTCTTTAATTTGGCAGCCTTTTGATGTTTAGAAATTTTGCTTTAATACAACTTGAAATTGATGAGAAAAAAATATACCGGCATTCTGACTGTAATTTTTTTACTTGCCGGTTTAGAAACAAATGCCCAAAGCAACATCCGTGACAGTAGTATTGCCATGCACATAGTGAGCATTGGCTATACTATCCAGTTGCCTGCTGGCGATTTGGCTGACCGGTTTGGGTTTAATTCGATGGTGGGTGGCAGTTATTCATATAAACTTAAAAACAAATGGGTTTTGTCGCTCAATGGCGGGTTTATTTTCGGAGATCAGATTAAAGAAGACTCCATATTAAATAACCTAGCGAATGAAGATGGTTTAATTCTGGGCAATGATGGTAATTTTGCCACCATAAATTTATATGAACGCGGATTTCATTTTTCATTAACAGCTGGAAAACTGTTTTCATTTAGAAAGCCAAACCCCAATACCGGAATCTTGATACAGGCAGGGCCATCTTTCCTGCAGCATAAAATACGAATCGAAACTTCGGATGGTGTGCCACAGTTGAATAGTGAATATAAAAAAGGATACGACCGCCTTACTAATGGCATGGGACTAAACGAATCGGTAACCTATGTGTATTTCGGAAACAAATACCTGATTAATTTTTATTTCGGTTTTGATTTTATACAGTCCTTTACAAAAAACAGGCGCGATTATAATTTTGATACTATGAGCAAAGATGATAAGAACCGGGTAGACCTTTTATTTGGATTTAAGGCAGGATGGATGCTGCCGTTATATCGAAAAGCCCCTCAGAAATTTTATTATTATTAATTGTAATGGGATAATTTAGATAATTACCCAAATTACCCAATCCCCATGAAATGGCTTTATTTTTTAGGAATTAAAATTTACGGGGCAACAATTTATTGCGCTTCATTCTTCAATCCCAAAGCCAGGTTATGGATAAACGGGAGAAAAAATATTTTCCTGCGGCTTAGTGAAGCGTTAGAAGGCAAAAAAGAAAAGCGCATCTGGTTTCATTGTTCTTCTTTGGGCGAATTCGAGCAGGGTAAGCCGGTAATGGAAGCCATCAGGCAGGAATACAGCGGATATAAAATTATTCTTACTTTTTATTCACCCTCCGGGTACGAAATAAGAAAAAATGATGCCGTAGTCGATTACGTTTTTTATTTACCAACCGATGGAAAGCACTCCGCTTGTAAGTTTATCAAAATAGTAAATCCCAAAATTGTTTTTTTTGTAAAAAACGATTTCTGGTACTATTATATAAAAGAGCTGAAAGAGCAAAAAATTCCTTTGTATGTTTTGTCTGCACGATTTCGTCCTTCGCAGGTTTATTTTCTACCCCCTGTTTTGGGAGGAAAATTTTTTCAAAAGATGTTACGCAGGGTTGCTCATTTTTTTGTACAGGATCAGCAATCGCTCGAATTATTATACAAACACAGCATTCCACAGGTAACGGTAAGTGGCGATACGCGTTTTGACCGGGTTTTTCACAATAGTCTCCAGGTTGCCTCATTTCCGGAAATCGAAAAATTTTGCAACAGCAAAAAAATTTTTATTGCAGGAAGTACCTGGCCGGCTGATGAAAAAATAATTATTGAATTGATTAATCAGCAAACAGATGAATTCAAGTTCATAATAGCTCCGCATGAAATTAATCAGCATCAAATTGACAACCTTGTGCAGAATATTTCAAAAAAGACTTTGCGGTATTCTGAACTTACAAACGAAAATGCAGATCAGGTACAGGTACTTGTAATTGATAGTGTGGGCATCTTGGCTTCTTTATACCGGTATGCCCATGTGGCATATGTGGGAGGAGCATTCGGAAAGGGATTGCATAATATATTGGAGGCTGTTGTATTTGGACTTCCTGTTTTTTTTGGAAAAAATTACCACTTATTTCCTGAAGCAGTTGAGCTTGTAAAAAACAAAACAGCTTTCAGCATCTCCTTTCAGGGTGAATTACAAAGTAAACTGGATGAGCTTTTTTCCGATCCCCAGGCGTTTGAACGAATTAAAAAAGCAAATAAAAATTATATTGAAAAAAATAAAGGGGCAACCAGTATTGTAATGAACTATCTGAAAATGAATTTTAATTGAATTCAATTATCGTTCAAGGTAGTTTTAAATTCATTTTACTTCATCATAAAAAATAAGGCGAATGTATTTTTGATATTTTATAAAAGCATATAACATCACTACCATAAGACAAAAACACCACACTGACGCACCGAAACTAACCAATAAAAAGAGTGAAATTTTTGAATGGTGATCTGGCAGCGCCTGTTTTACTACAGTTATAGTTTCGAGGGGTTCTTTGTCAAGTGTTTTGAGGATAATTTCGAAAAACTGCCTCGTTTTAATCATTTCATCTCTTTTATTTTTTATGCTGTTTGAAAGATCAAGCAGTGCATACTTAAGATTTTCGACCTGAACTTTATTTTTTTCTAATGAACCAATTAAGCCACCAAAATTTGAAATCAAAACACTCATTTTATCCTGGCTTTGTTCAAGATC
>JBIOHJ010000072.1:0-16444 GCA_044448905.1 Bacteroidia bacterium
TGCAGTGTGGTGGATCCGCCAATCCATATTGCAGGCACTGGCAGAGCAATCGCGAATTGTTCGCTTGCCTTTGAACCAGGTTGGTTCTCTGAATAAAATTCATAAAGCATTTTAAAAATTAGAACAGGAGTTTGAACGGGAGCCTTCGGCAGAAGAACTTTCAAAAATTCTTGAAGTGCCTATAGAAAAAATTGCCGAGTCAATGAAAGTATCAGGCAAGCATATTTCAATGGACGCCCCGTTTATAAATGGTGAGGATAACAGTTTGCTTGATGTTATGGAAAATTCTGACTCTCCACGTGCTGATAATTTATTGATGAGCGAGTCACTTAAGCAGGAAATAGAAAGGTCATTAAGTACTCTTACAGAGCGTGAGCGTGATGTGGTAAAATTATTTTTTGGAATTGGTCTGAATCACGGATTGACACTAGAGGAAATCGGGATGAAATTTGATTTAACACGCGAACGTGTCCGCCAGATTAAAGAAAAAGCAATTCGCAGGCTAAGACATAAATCGCGCTGCCGTTTGCTGAAAGCTTATTTAGGTTAAAAATTATACTTTATCCCTACAGCCGTCACGCCTCAGGCGTGACGGCTTTTCATTTAATTCTTTCCGAAATAAATTATAAATTTGCATCCCTTTTCTAAACTCAGAACTTACACACTAAATTTATAATATCATGTCCGAAGCATTAGCAGAGCCCAAATCAAAGACATACGAAAATCAGCTCAGTGATTGGATTCATCAGGAAAAAGCAGCAATAGAATTGATTCACGTAACCGGGTCACTGTGGTTTGATAAATCAGTCGAACTGATTATTTTCAGAAACCAATTAGTTGACCGCAGTGCAAGTGAAATTTTAAAACTTCACCAGTATGCAAAAGAAATTGTAAAAAAACCAATTACAGTTTTTGATACAGTGCAGCTTGCTAAAGAGCTCAATTCGCTGAATCTTGCCCCATCACGAATTGATATTGGCAAACTCGCTTATGAATGGGTTACAGAAAAAGAAAAATATAAATCATGTTCAGATTTTGTAAACGATAAGATTCGAAATTTTATTGGAAAAGAAAAACGTGAACTTGTTCCGAAAGATGTTGTGCTGTATGGTTTTGGCCGCATTGGCCGCATTATTACGCGCGAGTTGATTTCACAGGCAGGGAAAGGAGAGCAGCTTAGATTACGCGCAATAGTTACGCGAGATAAATCAGATGATGACTTAATTAAACGTGCCGATTTGTTACGGAGCGATTCTGTTCATGGTCCGTTTCCCGGAACTGTAATTGTTGATTTTGAAAAGAGAGCTTTAATAATTAACGGGCATACTGTTCATATGATCTCAGCGAAGAATCCTGAGGACATTGATTATTCTCAGTTTGGAATAAATGATGCGCTTGTGATTGACAATACGGGAATTGCCCGTGACCGTGAAGGGTTGAGCCGGCACCTTTCGGCAAAAGGAGTAAGCAAAGTATTACTAACGGCTCCGGGTAAAGGCGATATACCTAATGTTGTTTACGGAGTAAATCAGAAAGATATAAAGGAGTATGAAAATATTTTTTCGGCAGCGTCCTGCACTACCAATGCCATAGTTCCTGTGCTTGAGGTAATTTATAAAACAATTGGAATTGAAAGAGGACATATTGAAACGATTCATTCTTACACGAATGATCAGAATCTTCTGGATAACTATCATAAGAAGTTCCGCAGGGGGCGTTCGGCTGCACTAAATATGGTAATAACAGAAACCGGGGCTGATAAAGCGGTTTCAAAGGCATTGCCTTACTTAGCAGGAAAGATTACGGGAAATTCGGTGCGTGTTCCTACGCCCAATGTTTCGCTTGCCATTTTAAATCTTGCGATTCAAAAAACTGTAACAAAAGAACAGGTGAATGAAATTTTAAAAGACGCTGCACTGAAAGGTGATTTGATTGAACAAATTCAGTATTCATATTCAAATGAATTGGTTTCTTCCGACCTTGTTGGCAATCCCTGTGCTTCAATTGTGGACAGCCCGGCTACGATTGTTTCAAAAGACGGAAAAAATGTAGTGTTATATGTCTGGTACGATAACGAGTATGGCTACAGCCGTCAATGTTTGCGTTTTGCAAAATATATATCGAACGTAATCAGGCTGACTTATTATTAAAAAAGTATTTTCATAAAAAAGCCGTCCCGCCTCAGGCGGGACGGCTTTTTGTTTTTATGACATTTTTAATGGCATTTAAATTCTTCAAATGGCTGATGACAATTATTGCAGTAATGCAATGCTTTGCATGCAGTAGAGCCAAATGCACTGGTGAGTTTTGTTTCTGTTGAATTGCAAAAGGGGCAAGCAACATGTTCTGGTTTTCCTTCTAATAATGATCTTAAATGCTCTTCGGTAGATTGAGATGGCGCAGCAATTCCATATTCTCTTAATTTATTTTTCGCCACATCGGTCATCCAGTCGGTTGTCCATGCAGGAGAGAAAACAGTTTTAATCATAAAATTATCAATACCGTTTTCCCTGAGCTTATTTTCAATTTCCTGTTCCATCACATTCAATGCGGGGCAGCCGGAATAAGTAGGAGTAATGGTAATGATAATTTTTTCACCTTCAAATTTCACATCACGAAGAACTCCCAGCTCAGCAATATCTAAAACTGGCACTTCAGGGTCTTTAACCTCTTTTAAGATATTCCAAATCTCTTCTTTTGATATTTCAGTTGTGTTCATCTGCAATAAAAACTTTAAACTTTAAACCTCGAACTATTTTCTCACCACTTCGCATCAGGATATGCTCTTGGCAAAAACTGCATCTCAGCTAAAATATATCCCAAATATTCCGTATGAATTCCATTGCAGCTTCCTGTTCGCATAAAATTATTTATTTGTGGTTTTACAAGAGTTGCTTTTAATAAAATGTCAGCAACATGCTTATTCCACTTTTCTTTTATAGTATTTAAATCAGCGGCAATTCCATCTTTAATTAATAATTCGTCCACTTCATTCATCTGAAAAAGATCATCGGTAAAAAACCATAAATCATTTACAGCATTTTGAATACGATCATGGCTTTCCTGTGTTCCGTCACCTAACCGAAGCATCCAGTCGGATGAATGACGCAGGTGATAAATTATTTCCTTCAATGATTTTTCAGCAAATGCAGAAATAGTTTTGTCTTTGCTGTTTTTCAATTCTCCATACATATAAAAATTATAAACGCTGATAAAAAATTGTCTTGATATGGTACAAGCAAAATCTCCGTTGGGCTGCTCTGAGAGTAAAACATTCCTGAATTGCCTTGCATCTCGATGAAAAGCAAGATCGTCATCTGTGTTTCCTTTTCCTTCAACTTCTCCCGCATAAGACAAAATCATCCTGGATTGCCCGATTAAATCCAACGACATATTTGCCAATGCAATATCCTCTTCTAATATCGGTCCATGTCCGCACCATTCCGATAAACGCTGACCAAGAATCAGGGGAGTATCACCAAGGCGAAGGCAATATTGAAACAAGGCATCCCCGGAATTCATATCTGCTTTATTCCCTCCGGAGTTTTATAAAAATTCGGATGGCGGTACACTTTATCGTTTGCCGGATCAAAAAACGAACCTACATCTTCAGGAGTGGATGCTACAATACACTCTGCCGGAACAACCCACATATTCAAAGCTTCGTTTCTTCTTCCGTATACATCGCGTGCATTTAACAATGCCATTTCCTTATCAGGAGCACGCACACTTCCGGCATGTTCATGAGGAGCCCCCGATTTTTCCTGGGTAAATACTTCCCACAGTTTCCATTGGGTATCGTTATTAACTTGAGGCATAGTTTTCAATTTTCAAATACCAATTTTCAAAATTTAGTTCTGAAGTCAGGAATTTTGTTCCAATTTCTCCTTTTTAAGAATTGCCGAAAATATTAAAACAAATTCATGAGATTCCTGAATTAAGCTTGATTGATCTAAGGTAAGTTGTTTATCATTTTCTATATCTAAAAGTCTCAAAAAGAATTTACTTTCCTTTGACTCTTTTTTGCAGACCTTAATCCGATAATAGAAATCCTTGTTGCTTAAGGATTCATTAGCTTCAATATAATTTGCACCAACAGAAGCAGAACTTCTTGCAAGTTGTTTGCAGTATTCCGTATTCGTTAATGTTTTTTGAATTTTCTTAATAAAATTTCTTGTGTTTAAAGCAAATTGAAAAGTTCTTGCTTCAAGATTATATTCTTTAGCTGCTTCCCCTGCAATAGAAATTCTTTCTTCACTTAAAAAATATTCCTGCATTATCTTTTCTTGTTAACTTAAATTGAAAATTGAAATTTGATCATTAATTAGTTTTGGTGTTTTTTTGCGTAAGCCTCTGCCGCTTCTCTAACCCATCTTCCGTTTACATCTGCATCGTTTCGTGCTTTCAACCGTTGTTTGTTGCATGGTCCGTTTCCGCTTACTACCGCATTAAATTCTTCCCAATTAATTTCACCGTGTTCATAGTTACGTGTTTTGGGATTATATTTCAGCTTCGGATCAGGTAATGTAATTCCGATTGCCTCTGCCTGCGGAACTGTACGGTCAATAAACCGTTGCCTGAGATTATCATTTGAATGTAATTTCACTTTCCATCTTAACAGTTCAGCGCTGTTAGGAGAATCTTTATCGCTGGGACCAAACATCATCAGTGAAGGCCACCACCAGCGGTTTATCGAATCCTGAGCCATTTGTTTTTGTTCCTCTGTTCCGCGCATCATGATGGCAATAATCTGGTATCCCTGCCTGTGATGAAAATTTTCTTCTTTGCAAATCCTCAGCATTGCACGGGCATACGGGCCGTAAGAACATTTCGCCAATGCAGTTTGATTTACAATTGCAGCACCGTCAACAAGCCAGCCGATAGCACCGATATCTGCCCATGTTAAAGTGGGATAATTAAATATGCTTGAATATTTTGCCTTGCCTGAGTGTAATTGCGCAACCATTTCTTTCCTGTCAATTCCCAGTGTTTCGGTTCCGCTGTAAATGTAAAGACCATGACCGGCTTCATCCTGCACTTTGGCAATCAAAGAAACTTTTCTCGATAAGCTCGGGGCACGTGTTATCCAGTTTCCTTCGGGCAACATTCCAACAATTTCGGAATGCGCATGCTGCGACATCATCCGTATTAATTGTTTCCGGTAACGTTCGGGCATCCAGTCTTTAGGTTCGATGGTGATTCCCGAATCTATTTTTGCCTGGAAATTTTTTTCGAGCTGTATATTATCTTCCATTTTCACTGATTTGATTCACAAAAATAGCGTTTTTAATTCGTATCGAACGCTTAATAAATCAGTTTCAGGCTTGCTTCAAATAAAAAAGCAAGAATCAAAATCTTAAATGTTTTACTGTTAATCCGTTATTAATAAGTTCTTTTAACGAATCAATTCCTATCTTTAAATGGCGTTCGACAAATTTTTTGTTAACCAACAGGTCGCTTTTTATTGTTTTAATACCTGTGGAAATCATAGGCTGGTCAGAAACGAGTAAAAGCGCCCCGGTAGGAATTTCATTTATAAAGCCTGTAGTAAAAAGCGTTGCCGTTTCCATATCAATCCCCATACAGCGCGTGAGGCGCAAATATTTTTTAAAGGCAATATCATGTTCCCAAACCCTGCGGTTGGTGGTATAAACTGTACCGGTCCAGTAATCGCAATCGTGGTTCCGGATTGTTGTTGAAACAGCTTTTTGCAAGCTGAAAGCCGGGAGAGCGGGAATTTCCTGAGGCAGGTAATCGAGTGAAGTTCCATCGCCACGTATAGCCGCGATAGGCAAAATTAAATCGCCAAGTTTATTTTTCTTTTTCAATCCGCCACATTTTCCAAGAAACAAAACGGCTTTTGGTTTAACAGCGCTTAACAAATCCATTACGGTGGCAGCATTTGCGCTTCCCATTCCGAAATTGATTATTGAAATTCCATTGGCAGTCGCGTTGAGCATTTGTTTATCGGCTCCTTTTACTTCAACTTTATTCCAGTCCGCAAAAAGGCGAACGTAATTATTAAAGTTGGTAAGTAAAATATACCTGCCAAAAGTTCTGACTGAAGTCCCGGTATATCGCGGAAGCCAGTTTTTTACAATTTCTTTTTTGCTGTTCATTTCAAAAGTGTGTCAATGAGACAACAAAATAATGAAAAAAAAAATTAACAGGGCTTTTATATTAATTGAGATTTTAAAATTGACAGCCTGAAATAAAAAATGGGAAGGATAAACAATCTGTTTGCCCTTCCCATATAAACACAATTCTATTTATTGAGTTGCAAGTTTCGAAATGGTTTTCTTTTCCCAGATATAAACATACATGCCATCGTCAGACAATTTTGATACCGATTCTTTGCGGGCATTGTATGCTCTGAACTTACAGGTTTCAACATCATAAGCCGCTATGTCATCGTTGTCGCGTTGAAATAATAAAGTTTTATTATACATGCCGGCAAACTCACCCGATTTCCAGCGACCGCTTGCCATTAATTTTCCATCAGCTTTTGCATGGTTAGCAATTCCCTTTTCGCCAACTATTAAAATACGGTCTTTGTAATCAATAATTTTTTGTGCATCATTTATATCATCGCCAGCAAGTACAATTTCATAATTTTCTTTTCCGGCAGTAATATCAATTGAGTACAACGCTTTTCCGCTGCACACGAACAAAGTATTATCATTAACAAAACAATTGGTAATTCCTTTTTTAAACCGTTCCGACTCCCATATTTTTGCTCCTGTGCGGTTATCAAAAGCCTGCAATCCGTTAGGCTTTACATTCCGGTAATAAACTGTCCACCGCTCAGTAATCAGGTAAGTTCCATCGGCCTGGCGTGTACGTTCGTAAATATATGCCTGGCATTCGATTACACCGCCTATTTGCAAAACCAATGTGTTGCCCGATAGATAAAGCCCCGGCAGAGCTTTTGCATCGGAAATTTCAGGTGAAGTCCATAAAAGTTTTCCTGAATTGAGATCATATTTTTTTATGAACTGGTGTTTTTTATCTTTCATGTCAATAACATACACATCGTTGTCAACAATTAACGGTTCGGCAACTACACCGTAACAACCAAACCGCTTTGCACCGGCAGGTTTGCTTACTACATTAATATCCGCGTCAAATGCTGCCGACCATTGTTGTGCTCCTGTGTTGTAATCATACACCTGGATACCATTGAGGTATAAAAATACTTTGCTTCCTTCAAGTTTTATTTTTGCTGTTGATTCACGGGTTATTACTTTCTTTTCGGCTATACCCACATAAGTTTGATCCCATGCAACATCACCGTTTTTCATATTTATTTTAATTATCTGGTTTTTGAAACCGGCAAATAATGCCGCAATGCCGCTTGGTTTGTAATTGAGCATTACCATATAGTTGTCGCTTCCAACTGCATAAGCTCCCACCACGCCTTTAAATTTTGCTGTTGTCCATATTTCTTCACCCGTGCGTGCTTTAATCATTGTTAAAGCAGCTTTGGTTGAAATAGCGAATGCTTCCATTTCGGGAATGTACACTACGTTTTCATCCGATATGTCCTGGTACTTTTCGGTCGCCCACAATAAAGCACCCGAAGTAAGTTCAATGCAGGCAATTTTATCTTTTCCCGTTTTACGGTCGAAGAGGAACATAACATTGGCATCCCACATCGGAATTTGTTCGTCCACTTTACTCAAGCCGGGAGCAATGTCTTTAAAACGTTTTGTCCACATTACGTTGCCGTCTTTATTTTTACACACTGTCATTTCTTTATCGCTTGCGCCATAAAGAAATCCTTTGGAGTCGCTTACTCCCTGGCTGTCGAATTTGTGTTCGCATTTGGCTTCCCAAACGGTGCTCATTTCTTCCTGTGCGAATGAGGCTGTTGCAAACAGGACTGCTGTTAAAACTAAAATTTGCTTTTTCATAATTATTGTGTGGTTAGGGTTTAGGGTTTAATGTTTAATGTTTTTTCGCAAGATAAAAAAAAGCGTATTTGGTGGGCGCATCCCCAATCTCGCTGAAATAACGGGAAAGGGGTCGGGCTTGAAGTTTATCCAGATTTTTCATCGGGATTCAACTCCGCCTTGCGCGCGTTTGGTTTTCCCCTCTGTGGGCAAGCCCCGTGTAAAAGCGAGAGGGGTTAGGGGTGTGTGCTTTCACATCTTTACTATCTTCTTATTCACACTTCTTTCTCCTTCCCGGTAATTAATAAAATAAAAACCCGGTGTTAAATGCGCAGTATTAATTTTTGTTTCTTCATTAAAAGTTTTTGTGCGTAAAATTTCTTTTCCGGTTATATCAAAAATTCTTACCCCTCCTTTTTGAATGGTGCCTTTCAGGGTGATTGTAGTAGTGAATGGATTGGGGGAGATGTATAAACCCAATGCCAAAAGGTTTTCTTCAATACCCACTGAAGCCAAGCTCATTTTTTGTATCCAGACATCTTGCAAAGCTGGATTTGTAAGATTAAATGTTCCTGCACCCGGATCAAAATCTATAGTTCCGAAAAATATTCCGGCAGTATAAAGATTTCCAGCATTATCACATTCATTTGAAAAACTATAGCCTTCTGCCGCGGTTCCGCCTATTTGCTTTGCCCAAATGAAATTACCTGCGTAATCCAGCTTTTGAATAAATACATCCGGCCAGCCAAATGATGTCATTAAAAAAGTCCCCGGGCCAGGATCAAAATCAACAGTTCCTGAAAAATTTCCTGAAACATAAACATTTTTCGCAGTATCAAGAGTTAATGTTGGAAACGAATTATAAATTGTACCGAAGCCGTCAATACTTATAGCCCATACAAAATTTCCTGCTGTATCCAATTTTTGAACAAAAATGTCGCTGCCAACACCAACTTGAATCAGGTTATACACGCCTAAGCCCGGATCAAAATCAACTGTATCCGATTGAAATACGCCAGTAGTATACACATTTCCGGAAATATCCGTTTTAATACAATATATATCTTCCATATCAATACCGCCTATTCCTTTAGCCCATAAAAAATTTCCTGCAGAATCTAATTTTTGAATAAAAATATCCCACCCTGACCCTAAATTAACAAGATTAAAGATACCAGGACCCGGATCAAAATCCACAGTATCTGAAGAAAACACTCCGGTAGTAAATACATTTCCGGCTGCATCGGTTGTAATAGAATGACCATAATCATTTGGATAGCCTCCCATTCCTCTTGCCCAAATAAAATTTCCGGAGACATCCATTTTATGAACAAAAATATCTCGAAAAGTAGGAAATGAAGTCAGATTATAAACACCAGTATCAGGATCGAAATCTACAGTTGATGAAAAAGTCCCAGTAGTGAAAACATGCCCAAAACTGTCTATTGAAATTGATCTCCCTAAATCATACTCAGTTCCACCAATTTGCTTCACCCAAATAAAATTTCCGGCTGAATCAAATTTTTCGATAAAAATATCATTGAACCCATTAGAGAACAAAAAAACTACTGCTGGACCCGGGTCAAAATCATCACCCCCTGAAAATTCACCCGTAATATAAACATTTCCTGAATCATCAGTTACAATATCATTTGATTCATCTCCCGCCAATTGTTTTGCCCATATAAAATTTCCTGCACCATCCGATTTATGAATAAAAAGATCACCGCCACCGGAGGAAGTTAAATTAAAAATACCAACTCCTTGATCAAAATCCACGGTTCCGTGAAACTCACCTGTTGTATAAACATATCCGTACTTATCCTCAGTCAATGATCTTACGTTTGGGCCAGACGTTACTCCGCTAATACTAACTGCCCATTGAAAAGTTTGTGGGTACGCAGGATAACTAAATAACAGAATAAGTTGCAGTAGTATTTTTATTTTCATCCCTCCAATTTTTAATCAAATATAAAGCTTATTTCCATCCGTCCAACAAAAAACCCCTCCGTCAACAAACGGAAGGGTTCCATTTTTTTTCAAGTCCTCTCCGCCAACTGGCGGAAGGATTTAGGTGGGGCGCTTAAATCACAACCGTAATCCTCGCATCCGTTCCCGTATTCACCTCCTTCGTAAAAGTTTTAGTCACACCATCCACCACCACTTCGCCTTCATATTTTCCCGTATCCAAATTCGGGTAAGCAGCCAATCCCTCGTTTATCTGCGCCATAATTGCGGCAACACCTTCCTTCTTAATTTTAACAGTGCCGGTTGCGGCAAAAGTATCATCACCTTTTTTAACCGTAACAGTAAGCGATGCGCTTCCCGGTGGAGAAACAATATCTTTCAAAGATTGGAAAGTATAACGCTTCTTATTTGCCTCATCCCTGTTAAACACCATCTCAGTTCCATCTTCCATAAAATCCATCATCGCGTCAAATAACGCGTTGTTAGCCGTAACTTTTGCTGCTGCTGCAGTGCTCGTTTCTCTTGTTACCAAAAAATTATCGTACACCGTTTTAAATGCAGTGAAATTAGTACCCACCTGCGCTGCAAATCCCGCGGGCATGCCACCCGGTGCTGTTAACGTTGCTGTATTATCCGTAATAAAATTTGTCATGTTTTGGTTTAGCGTACCAACATTCTCCCAGTTATTATCACCAATTTTATTATAGCTCACCAAACCTGCCTGCTCATATCTTGGTTTCGGGTCTTCAGTTGGCCATGCGTCACGTATGTAACCTTGCAGGTCTTTAAAATCCTGTTTCACCGGTGCCAGCAAACCCGGTAACTGTCCTTTTAAAATCTGGTGCATTCCGTTACGCTCTTCTTCGCTCGGCAATGCCTTCGCGTTAGTAAGTAACGTTTGCAAGCCTGTTATAAACAAAGCGGTGTACTTTGCTTTTTTCGCTGCAAACAATGCAAGGTCTGCATCTAAGTTGTTAATTGCTAATTCTGCAATTGCATACAATTCACTTTCTGTACAGCGTGTGTACTTTGCTCTTAATGTTGCCATGATAATTTAATTTTAAGGGTTAGAATTAATTTTGAAAAGCAAACCTAAAAGCACATAAAAATTTTATCAAGAACTTTAGTAATACGAATTTCGTATTTTTTAATTTACTTTTAATAAATATCTTATTATCAGTAACTTAATTTATTTCATAGTCATTTTGACAGATTTCTGCGTTCTCTTGGCAGGTTTCTGCGCCACCTCCAATCGTTTCTGCGCCACCTCCAATCGTTTCTGCGCTAATCCCAATCGTTTCTGCGCCTCTCCTTTTCATTTCTGCGTTCTCCCAAACCATTTCTGCATCACCCCCAACTATTTCTGCGCCCTCCAAAAATACATCTGCGCCCGTCCTTATTATTTCTGCCCCGTCCCTTTTCATTTCTCCTTTCTCCCTTTTAGTTTCTACCCTCTCCCTTTCCGCTTCTGCATTCACTCTTTTCCCATCTCCCAACACTATCTTATTTCCTACTCCGCCCATTAAGAATTCCGGTGCGTAGGCTGTCCACGAAAAGTGCGAACCGTAATTTTTTCGGACTATGTGGTGTGAGCCTGTGCGAAAAGAAAAAATTTCGGTTGGTTTTCGTGGTGTGCTTTTCTTTGGTTCTTTCTTTTGCACAAGCAAAAGAAACGAACAAAAAAATCCGCTCTCGCGGGTTTCATCATTTTAATATTCCTCAATAAAATATCCCCTCACCTTTGCAACAACATGCCCTTTTATTTTTATGTCCTTTAAATAACCATGTTCTTCGGTACAACGCGCATGCCTGAATCCTTCTCCTTTACTATGTAAATGAGTTTCTCCGCAGAAAGGGCACTCATCAATCTTTGCGGTACCTTTTTTTCTTTTAACAATCGGATACCACAACTCGCCCCATTCTTTTATTTCAAAATATGATTTGTCGTTATCCATGATTTAATTTTTATTGCCGGTATACTTTTCAAAAAGCAAAATTAAAAAAAATAAAAAAATATATTGACAAAATTCTTTGATTGCTTTAGCAAAACCTGACAGGAGCTTCGCTGCGCTCCGCGACCTGTCAGGTTTTTCCAACCTAAAGGCCTACTGGGCTATTTTACCTATTACAATAATCTAACAATATCATAATGCCTACGCTTAAAATGAAGAGTAACCAAAAAATTAAATAATATTTAAATCTTATCCTATTCCAGTTTACAAAAGACATGGTTATTTATTCATTTCTAAAACCAAAAGTAATTTTTATTCCCCACACCGCCCACTAAGAATTCCGGTGCGCAGGCTGTCCACGAAAAGTGCGAACCGTAATTTTTTCAGCCTATGTGGCGTAAGCCTGTGCGAAAAGAAAAAATTTCGGTTGGTTTTCGTGGTGTGCTTTTCTTTGGTTCTTTCTTTTGCACAAGCAAAAGAAACGAACAAAAAAAAATAATTGCCTTTACAAACCTTACAGGGTCTTCGCTTCGCTCCGCGACCTGTGAGGTTTTTCATTATTTTTGTTAGTATGAAAACAAAATATATTCTAATTGTACCTTTATTTTCGCTCATTTTAGGTTGTAAAAAAGAAAATGAAGTAACTACCCCTCCTCCTGTGAATCCACCACAGGTTTACGATACTTTTAATATCAATGATTATGTGAAACTTGATTCAGGAAATTTTTGGGTTTACGAAATACATCGTACGGATTCTAATGGTATAGATTCACTTATGGGAATAGACACTGCACGGGTAACGGGCAATGTTCAAATAAACGGGTACAATTACCATGAGGTTATACATTATTTTTTAAGTGCTACGGCTTTGTATTATAGAGATTCTGCAAATTGCATAATTAACCCGGGTGGAGATATTTTATTATCAACGAATTTTAATGATACAATCGGTTATGGTAATTTTAGTGGAATTTATGAGTCGTATAGCATTTCTCTTAATTTACCTTCAATTGTAACGGTTCCTGCCGGAGTTTTTGATTCAGTGCTAACTACCCGCATTGATTATTATTTCGTTCCACCTCTTGATACTTCCTATAACCCAAGGCAATATTATACGCATTTCGCAAAAAATATAGGTTTAATAAAATTTACTTATTCCTACGGAGCCCAGCCTTTTAATATATATGACAAAAGATTGGTATCTTATTTTGTTCAATAAAATTTGACAATACTTTTTATTTTGCTTTTTGAAAATATGATTTGAAGCGAAAAAGTAACTAAAATAGTTTTGAACGAAGTCACCCTGAACTCGTTTCAGGGTCTTTTTGTTTTAGGCAGATACTGCCTTTACAAAACCTTACAGGAGCTTCGCTGCGCTCCGCGACCTGCCAGGTTTTATTCCCCCGGTATCATCACCAGATTATTTTTGGATGTCATTTTAATTTCCTTCGGGTTCATCATCATCTTATGCGATTGGCATTTAAGATATGTTTGTGCCTGGTCATTATAATGGCTGCTCATAAAATTACCCGACTGCCCGGTGGGAAGCGTATTGGTTGCGTTTTCAATATCGGCAAAATCAATAACGGTACGCAATGCCGGGCCGTAAGAAGTTTTGTACTCGCCATTGGTATTTAAAGGAAAACCGGCAGCATTAACCGTTTCGCTTCCGCCAGGTGAAGGGTAGGGACCGACATTAAAAATTTTATCGAACGGTTTTTTCCTGCCTATGAGGTGAATATGTTCGGTAGTGTGAACGTTAGCCCATGCCCATTTTGAAATATCGCTGCCAAATTGCTTTTTTAAATCATCAATGGTTTTTGAAAATGCTGTAGCGAAAATTTCGGTGCGTGTTTCGATTTTATTTTTTGTTTCCACGTTGTCCCACCATTTGGAGCTGTCGTTTTTCATTAAGCTTAAATAGGCATTCTTCAACGTATGCGAAGTTTGAAAAGGAGCGAAGTCATCTTTACCCATTTCATCTTCCATACCCAGCTGTAAAATATAGCTGAGCAATTTATATTGGATTGTTGGTGCAACATCTGTTAACCGGTGGTTGCCATCCCAGCTTTTGAGCACACCGGCTGCGCTTTCGTGCAACGCAGATTTTTTTAAAACAGGATTATCTTTTAATACCAAAATTATTTCGATGGCAATTTCTTTCTGCACATCTGAAATTGCTTCAGCCTGCAGCGTGTACATATCTTCAACTGAAAATGTTTCTTCGCTATTGAGGAATTTATAAATCCTGTCGCTGCGGTCGGGTGGGGCATAGTAGCCGGGGAAATTGTTTTTGGTAATTGAATCGGGATAATAGTTTGCAGTGAAGACAAAACCGCAGGCAGGGTTTTCGCTGTGAGGATTTTCTTCAAAAGAAAAATATCCGTCACCTGGCGGGTCGTCATTGCCGCTGGCACCGTCTAAAAATAATTTTGAATTAACATACGACAACCGCTTCGCCATTTTTGCACAAGCCCACAAAGCAATATTGCCATCGGCATCGCCATAAACAACATTTAAGCCCGGTGCGTTAATTTGTTTGCAGGCATTACGGAATTCATCCATGCTGGCTGCATGATTTATTTGATAAACCACCTGCAAAGTGGTAGCGGGAAATTTTGTGTACGTCCACCAAACTGCAACAGGGCTGGTTTCATTTTTTCCTACGATGTCAACTGCAGAATTTATAACAGGCCCGTGCCGGGTAATTTTGACCTGGAAAGTTGAATCGGACGCTCCTTTAACTTTTATGGTTTCGTTTCGTGTTTCGTAATCTATCCAATTGCCGTTTGCCCAATATTGATTTTCGTTTTCGGGATTCTGCTTTTCGCGGAACAAATCCATGTCGTCATTTTCGAGCATGGTTAATCCCCACGCGTATTTTTTTGTATGGCCGGTTAACGCATAAGGAAACCCGCCAAGGAAGTTTCCATAAAAGCTGTAACCGGGATATTCCAGATGCGCTTCGTACCACACTGACGGCTGCCCGTACCCGATATGCGTATCGTTTGCAAACAACACTTTTCCTGATTTTGATTTTGATGGCGCAACTGCCCACCCGTTACTCCCGATAAATGGAGGGACAGGAATTGTATTTAATATTTCATTTACAGTAAATGCAATTTTATCAGAGTCAAATAATGAATCGGTATTAACATTCGTAAGACGTGGCAAAGGTGAAATGTCATTTACATATTCTTTTCCGTATTGCTTCAGGATTTTTGTAAGCACCGGGTCATTCTTCAATGCTTCGGCAAAATTGAAAGCCATGAATCCTGTGATGTAATAAAAATCTTCGGGAGTAAATTTTTCTTTCGGAATTTGGAGCAAGGTAAATTCAACGGGTGTTTTTCCTTTTTCAATAAAAGAATTTACTCCTTCCATATATGCAAGCGCGCCTTTCTGATACGGCTCTTTGTTATCGCTTAAAAATTCTTTTGCTGATTGCTTTGCGGTTTCGGCTGTACCAAGCGTGCGGAAAAAGGCATCAACCTTTGTTAAATCTTTTCCGAGAATCTCCGCCAATCTCCCTGAACCAAGCCTTCTTAAAATTTCCATTTGAAATAACCTGTCCTGCGCATGAACATATCCTAAGGCGAAGTATGCATCTTCATCGTTGCTTGCGTAAATATGTGGGATGCCATAGTTGTCGAAATACACATCAACCTTTTCTTTCAGTCCTTTTAATTTTATTTCACCGGAATATTGTGGTTTGGTTGAAAGAAGATAAATGTAAATGCCGGTTGATCCAAGTATCAGTACACCGACTAAAAAGAAAAGAATTTTCTTAAAGACCTTCATAGATGTTCAACTATACTCCGGCAAATCATCCAGGAAAACAATTTTGTTTTCTTCTATCTTACAGCAATAATGTTCCATGCCGTTAGTGAGCGAAAGGAATTGCACATTCAAATTCATGTTATACCGCGCTGCCTGGAACAAAGTGTCTTCGGTAATTTCTATTTCGGGCGATTTACATTCAATAATCATCCACGGGTTACCGAATTTGTTATGGACAACTATATCGGTTCGTTTTTGAAGGGTGTTTACTTTTAATCCGCGTTCAATGCTCATCAGCGAAGCAGGATATTTTTTCTCATTGATGAGAAATTGAATGAAATGCTGCCGTACCCATTCTTCCGGAGTGAGCGAAACAAATTTCCTCCGGAGCAAATCATAAATTTGCTTCGATTCTCCGATAGTGCGGATTTTAAAATCGAATGAAGGGAGATTGAGAGAAACTTTATCCGGATTCATTGTCTTAAAATTCCGATTAATCCGTCAGCGCCCGCTAAATAAACAGTTTTTCCTTTTTTTCCTTTACCCGCAACGTTGAATCCTACGGTAGAAATATTTTTCCAGGTATTGCCTCCGTCAAAAGAAATATCGGTGCCCGAAGGACCGGTTGTAATCAGCCAGGTTTGCGTTATATATTTAACACAGGAGCGATACCCGCCAGGTGGCTTTGCAGAAGGCTGCCAGGATTTGCCCCCGTTAAATGTGAGATAAAAATTGTCTTTAGTTAAGCTATCAATTTCATAATCGCCACCTACAACCATACCTGTCCGTGCATCGCGGAAGGTCAGCGAAAAAATTCCCCTGCTGGGTTTAAACTTGATGATGGGGCACGAA
>JBIOHJ010000073.1:0-16325 GCA_044448905.1 Bacteroidia bacterium
ATTCATAACCAGGCATTCGAATTTATTACTCCTGTTGTGTATAAATGGACTGACCCTGTTAAAGGCGAAACGTACCGTCCGCTGGAAGTGCGCCCGGTGGTTACTTTGAATTTTTCGGATCATGTTTTTGTTTTTGGTGATAAAAAACCTAAAAAAGTTTTCCTGACGGTTCGTGCCGAAAAAGATTCTGTTGCAGGTGAAATCAGTTTCAGGGGAAATATTCCTTTCCGCACCGAGCCGAAAAATTTTTCCCTCGCGATAAGCAAAAAAGGAGAGGAAAAAAAACTGGAGTTTACCCTGGTACCCGATTCAGGTTTTTTCGACCGCAGGTTAAAAGATGAAAAAGCTCTGCATGCAAACTTTTTGAGTGCTGATGGCAAAAGCGGCTCGGACAAAAGCCGGACAGAAATTAAATACGACCACATTCCGTATCAAACCATTTTTACTGAATCGATGGCAAAAATTGTACAGCTCGATTTAAAGAAAGTGGGAAAAAGGATCGGGTACATTGAAGGTGCCGGTGATGCCGTTCCGCAGGCATTGCAGCAAATAGGTTATGAAGTTACCTTTCTTACCGATGCGATGATTGAAAGCGATGCACTCTCCGGTTACGATGCCATTATTACCGGGGTGCGTGCATACAATACCAACGAGCGCATGCGACATTATTACCCGAAGCTGATGAATTACATTGAGCAGGGCGGAAATTTAATTGTGCAATACAACACCAATAATTTCCTTGCAAGCTTTGACGGAAACATCGGGCCGTACCCGTTTAAAATTTCGCGCGGGCGCGTTGCCGATGAATCGGCTGCCGTTACCTGCACCAGCCCAAAGCATCCGCTCATGAATTTTCCAAACGCAATTACTCATCACGATTTTGAAGGCTGGATACAGGAAATAGGTTTGTACTATCCCACCGAAATAAGCACCAAATACGAAACCATTATAAGCTGCAACGATAAAGGTGAAGACCCGCTCGATACCGGCATTATAACCTGCCAATACGGTAAAGGGCACTTTGCTTACACCAGCCTTTCTTTTTTTCGCGAACTGCCGGCTGGCGTACCCGGGGCATATCGCTTGTTTGTAAATATGATTTCGATGGGGAAGAATTGATATTGAAATTATCCCGGTTAAATTGGGATAATTTTCAGTTTTTTATTATTTTACCCAAAACAAAAATCAGTTCTTATTTTTACTCCGTGCCTGAAAATAAAACAGAACTAAAAAGAGAACTCGGATTATTTCACTCCACCGTCATCAACATGATTGATATGGTGGGAATAGGTCCGTTTATTACTCTACCACTGGTAATTTCGTTAATGAACGGCCCCCACTTTATTGTTGCGTGGGTAGTCGGAGCCGTTATATCATTAATTGACGGGATGATATGGAGCGAGCTGGGAGCTACGTATCCCAAAGCAGGAGGCAGCTATAATTTCCTGAATGAAGCATATGGCAGGAGACGCTGGGGTAAGCTGATGTCTTTTTTGTATGTATGGCAAACATTAATACAGGCGCCACTTGTTATTGCATCTGGCGCAATCGGCTTTGCTCAATATTTTTCTTACTTGGTTCCGTTAGGTGCTGTTGAACGGAAAATTGTTTCAGGAACCGTTGTCATTCTTTTAATCATTTTACTTTACCGGAAAATTGATGCCATCGGAAAAATAGGAGTGCTGCTTTGGACAGGAGTAATTTTTACAATCGGCTGGATTATATGGGGAGGATTTTCTTCCGAAAACCTTACCGGCTATTCATTCATTGATTCCGTTCAGGATTTTACATTCACCAATTTATTTTTTGTTGCGCTGGGGCAAGCATGCGTAAAATCTATTTACAGCTATTTGGGATATTACAATGTTTGCCATTTAGGAGGGGAAATTAAAAACCCGAAAAGCACTATTCCGAAAAGTATTTTTATTTCAATTATCGGAATCGCGGTGCTGTATATTCTAATGAATGTGAGCGTGGTAAGAATTATTCCATGGCAGGAGGCAATGCATTCGGATTTCATTGTAAGCACGTTTATCGAAAAACTTTATGGAAGTGCGGCTGCCAATATTGCAACAGCCCTCGTATTGTGGGTGGCTTTTGCCTCCTTGTTTGCGGTGTTGTTGGGTTATTCAAGAATACCCTATGCAGCAGCGGCAGACGGAAGATTTTTTCCTGTTTTTGCAAAACTGCATTCCACAAAAAATTTTCCGCATATCTCTTTATTGTTTGTCGGAGGGCTCGGATTTATTTTCAGCTTGCTTTTTAAATTATCAGATGTAATTACAGCCATACTTGCCATGCGCATTTTAATTCAGTTCATCGGGCAGGCGGTGGGTGTTATATTTATCCGAAAGCGTATCGGGAAAGAAAACCTCGGTTTTCGTATGTGGCTGTACCCGCTGCCGGTAGTTGCGGCTGTAACTATCTGGGCTTTGATATTTTTCTCCACAGGTGAAAAGTTTATGCTTTCGGGGCTAACTGTTATTGCGCTTGGCGTGATTGTTTATTTTGTATCGGGAAGTATCCGGAAAAAAATTCATGCCTGAACAGATGAAGCATTAAAGAATAATGACCGGGATATTTGCTATTTCATACCACAGGAAAAAAAGCAGGTGTTTTTTTCTGTTCATGTGCTCTGCACCAATGTAGTTGAACATTACGGCTGAGTTCACTTACTCTGCGGTGAAGTAAGGCTACTTCGCGGCAGAGGAGCCTTCCTCAGCAAAAAGTGTTAAAGAAATAACTTAACATCTTAAAAACAGGTAAACGATATTTGACATCTTCGTCACTAACGCTCAAGCTACCCGAAAGACGAGGGCGAAAGGGGGATAAAATACCATGCACAATGAATAGTTGAAAAATCTTTTCCGGCTGATTTTTTTTAAAATCAGGAAATTTTAAATTTATCCCCTTAACAAAATGAACAAGCAATATGAGTCAAAATATCAGAACCGGGGCATTTCTAAATGATGTTACAAGCGAGGTAAAGCACCTCTTGAATCTTCATAGTAATACAGTAAAGGAAAAGTTGCTTACCACACATAAGGCATCAGGAGCCGAATATATAGCGGAATTATTTCGCGGTAACGGCTGGACGGTTTCTATATACGGAGATAAAAGGAAAGCATTATTGTTATCCGATCCTGCGAATCCTGAAATTATTCTGCTGATCGTGCGACTTATAATAAACGAGAAAGAATTAAAATACAGCGAAGCGAGGGAAGAGTTAATCCTGTTTGAAAATTTGCTTACCCCTGTTCATGGCTGTTCGCAGTTTTGCCTTATCGCGTTAAACGGATATGAATCAAAAGCCGAAAAGCTTGAAAATTTTAATTTGCTGCTGCAGGACTGGAGCTATGCTGATGAATTAATTGCTCATTACAGCAAAGAGAAAATAAAAGAACCACGCATCCAGCTTTTTGCTCACAATAAGCAAACTTATAAGAAGGTGCGGAAAATGATGCAACAGCACAAATCGGTAGCGGTGGTCCAGGCAACGGGTACCGGTAAAAGCTATCTTATTTCGAAGCTCCTGCAGGATTTTACAGGAGAAAAGCGATTGGTGATGGCTCCGTCTCTTTATGTGATTGAGCAGGTAAAAAAGCATATACAATGGGATAAAGATAAAATTGAATTCATGACCTATGCGAAGTGCATGAATCTTTCGCAAAGTGAAATTGCCGTCCTAAAACCGAAAGTTATTGTTTTAGATGAATACCATCGTTGCGGTGCTGAAGAATGGGGACGCGGAGTGGAAAATGTATTGAATGCTTATCCCGATGCTTTCAAATTCGGAACTTCGGCTACCCCCGTACGTTATATGGACAATGCGCGCGATATGAGCACTGAGCTTTTCAGCGGAAATATTGCAGAAAACCTGAGCCTTCCGCAGGCAATTGTGCGCAACATCCTCCCCATGCCAAAATATGTGTGCGCACTTTATACATTACAGGAAGAAACAGCGCTGCTTCGAAGCCGGATTGCCTCTTCACGAAAAAACGAAGACGTAAAAAAACAATTACAGCTGGAACTGGATACCTTCAGCATAGATTGGGAACGCAGCCGCGGTATTGCGACCGTTCTGAAAAAATACCTGCACAAAAGCCATACTAAATTTATAATTTTTTGCCGTGATGAAAACCATTTGCTTGAAATGGAACCGGTCGTGAAGAAATGGTTTAAAGAATCCACCAATGATTTTCCGCAAAAATCCTACAGGGTATATGTTAAAGAATCAACCCGCGATGCGCAGCTTGAAACATTTAAATACGATACCTCAAAAGACTATATTCACCTGTTGTTTTCCATCAACATGTTGAATGAAGGGATCCATGTAAACGATGTTCATGGGGTGATTTTGCTTCGCCCTACGGAATCGCCCAATATTTTTTACCAGCAAATAGGACGATGCTTAAAAGTGGGGCTGAACCACCAACCGGTTATTTTTGATTTTGTAAATAATTTTAAATCCATCAGGACACATGACTTTTTGTACGACCTGGAAGTTGCGCGAATGAATTATCTTAAAGAAAGAAATGAAGATTCACTGCAAGATCATTGTCCGAAATTTAACGTAATTGATGAAGTTCGCGAAATCACAGAGCTGTTCGGTGAGATAAAATTTAAGCTCGATACATGGGAGGAATCATTTGGAAAGCTTAAATCTTTTAAGGAAGAAAACGGGCATTGCATTGTACCACATTCGGAAACGGGTGATAATTTTCTTTATTCATGGGTGACCCGGCAACGATTGAAATGCTTTCATGGAAAATTAGATGATGACCGTTATAAACGATTAAATGATATTGGTGTTGAATGGAACTTTGACCAGTTCAAATATTCAAGAGATGGCTTGTGGCAGGAAAATTTTAACCAACTATCGGATTTCAGGCAAAGATATGGCCACTGTAGTGTAAACAGGACGCATAAGGAATTTGATACGCTTAACGCGTTTGTTGCCCGCAACCGTCATTGTTATAAATTAGGCATACTCGCGCCATCGCGAATAGATAAGCTCAATTCGATTGGATTTGAATGGGACAGGAAAGCTTTTTTTGAAGGACGGTGGCAGCAGCGCTTTGATGAGCTGGTGGATTTTAAAAATAAGCACGGACATTTTAAAGTATCGCCCCGGAAGCAACTTGTTTTGACAAGCTGGATGTCTTTGCAGAGGAAAAAACTTAAAGAAGGAAAGCTGGATCCTCAGAGAAAAAAGAAGCTGGACAGCATAGATTTTAACTGGGATCCTGAGCCCGGTCCGGATGTTTTATTTGAAAGAAGATTTGAAGAAGTAAAAAAATTCTGGCTCGAAAACGGGCATTGCAAATTACCCACAGGGGGGAGTCTTGCACTATGCCTTGCCTACTTCAAGGGACGGTACAAAAGAAATCAATTGACAAATGAACAACTGCAAAGGTTAGATGCGATACGATTGGACTATACAACCGGTGATGATACAGAAGCTAAAAGAGAAAAATACATAAAGCAAATCGAGGCGTTCATACAGGAATACGGTCATGCTGAAATTGCCCGGAAATATAAAAAGTATGCCGATCTCAATACCTGGCTCATTCATCAGCGAACCGCCTATAAAAAAGGAAAGCTGCCGACTGAATTTTCTGACCGGCTCATAAAGCTTGGCGTTATTCTCACTCAAAGCCCTTTTGATAAAAGCTGGGAAGAAAAATATGAAAAATTGAAAAAGCACATTGAGGTTTACGGAACATTTAATTTACCTAAAGAATTAAAACTGGGACAGTGGATGGTAGTTCAACGGCAGCATTTTAAAAAAGGAACCCTATCACCCGGGAAAAAAGAAAAACTGGATGTAATAGGATTTCAATGGAATGTGCTGGATGCATTTTGGGAAGAGCAATTTGCAGCATTGGCTGCCTTTAAAAAGGAACATGGGCATTTTAAAATTCCAACAAAAAAGATGAAAAGGCTTAGTGACTGGTGCGGACATATCCGGGATGCATATAAGAAGGGTAAGTTAAGTCCTGAACGCATTCAACGCATCGAATCTCTTGGATTTATATGGGATGCAACCGAAAATTATTGGCAAACTAAATACGCAGAGTTAAAAGATTTTATCAGCAAACATGGATGGGATAATCTTATGCCCCGTTTTAAACAGGGAAAGGATTTGATTGTGTGGGTGAGAACTCAGCGTTACAGCTATAAAAAAGAGAAACTTCCGGAGGAAAAAATAATGCTGCTGAATATGATTAACATCAATTGGGCACCCAATGCCGGTTTATGGGAAAAGCCATACCGGAAGCTTGTTGAGTTTAAAGAAAAATTCGGGCACGTTAATGTGTCTACCTATGATGCCGAATATAAATCATTAGGGAGCTGGTGTACTGGTCAGAGGAGAAAATATAAGAGAAATGAACTTTTGCCCGAACAAATCAAACAGCTTGAAGAAATAGGATTTCAATGGGATGGTCACTTTGAACGGAAGGAAACCTGGAACGAGTTTTACCAAATGGCTGCTGCTTATTACAAAAAGAAGGGCCATTTAAGGGTTCCTGTAAAAGAAAATAAAAAACTTTCAGAATGGCTGAATAAGCAGCGCATGCGTAAAAAAGAATGGAATATGCCGGATGGCCAGGTGGCAATGCTTGATAAAATAGGGTATAACTGGAAGTCCAATGATGAAGTGCTGAACGAAGCCTGGATGAAAAGATATGAAGAATTGAAATTGTTTAAAAAGCAATCAGGGAGTTGCAATGTACCCCAGAAGCATAAACCCAACCCTTCATTAGGAAGCTGGGTACATAAACAGCGGACAGAACGAAGAAAGAAAATTCTTTCAGGGGAGCGAATTGACTTGCTCAATAAACTGGAATTTGACTGGCTGTGAACCCCGGCAGCAAACACACTACCTGATTTTAGTTACATCCTGCTTGTAACGTCATACATCAATTGCCCGGTTGGAATCTTTTGATGCTCGTACCGCACTAAGTGATGTGCGCCTCACTAAGTGATGTGCGCCTCACTAAGTGAAGTGTGCAGCACACAAAGGCAAGTGTTTGCCTCACTAAGCCAATCGTGCGGAACACAAAGGCTAGTTTACGGCTGAGGGAGGGGTCTTCGAGGACTAAAGGGGATGTTATTCCTTCTTTTGCAGGTTAGATAAATTATAAGAAATAGAAATAAATCCTCCACTTTTCGGAAATGCTTTTGTTGTAGGCACACTCTCCGGCAATAATGATGTTTGATAATCAGTATTTAATTTGTATTCGCTGTCCAATAAGGTAGCCGTGCGCAAGGTTACCCCCACTGTTAAAATAAACCTGCTGTCGTTTCCGAGAATGAATGACGGACCTGCGTGGAAATTCAAATCATCAAAATCTGATGATATGCTTACTCCTCCCGATAACCCTAATTTTACAGGGGCAGTTCCCCGCCTGTGAAGATGGAGTAGCCCTCCGATAGACAATAGTAGTTTCCCATCACTTGACACCTGTTTTATATGCGTAACACTGTCATTGATATGTTTGTAATAAAACGGGGTTCCCAGGAAATCTATATTTCCAGAATTTAAAAAAGCTCCTGTGCTGAAATCAAGTTTCCATCCGCCTTTTGTATTCAGCTCAACCGTGATGGTTCTTTCTCTCGGTTTATCACATACTAAAGCAGAGTTTGCTTCAATCGTAAAGGTATATTTTACCAGGTCTTTATCAGGTTTAATAACGGGAGTAGAAAAAATAAAATTATACTTGTTCATTTTTGAATAGTTAGAAAGTATAATGAAGACATTATTACTCTTAAAAAAATCTTCAATTTCCTTGCAAAAAGCTTTAATTGCTTCGTTATTTGCGTTAACTTCTTTATCAGACTTTTGTAAAGATTTCTTAAACAACTCCAAAGATTCCTCAGCAGATTTTAATTTTGTTTCCAAAGCCTTTTGTTGTAATTTCTGTTCATTGGTTGGCTTTTTAATATCCTTCAAAACTTTTATACCTTGCTTGTAACTTTCAATTTTAGAATTCATTTCATCAACTATATTGTGTGCTTGTTCATTATAAGCTTTAATTAACGGCTCTATTTCTCCGCAGATATCTCTTGATTTGCTTTTATAATAATCGAGCGTGTCACTTAGATTTTTTTTCAATTTTTCTTTGTCAGTTTCCGTAATACCGAGATATAGTTGCGTTTTCGTTTTAATTTCAGCTTCTAAGTCTTTGCATTTCTTTTCACAATCACTTAATAAATTTCCATAGTCATTATTCAGGCTGGCTGCGTCTTTTATTTTATTCGCTATGCGTTTTATTTCTGACAGAAGGTTGTTTAATTTGTCAGTTGTGGCACTCGCAGCAGCTGCGTCTGCGGGCGACATTTGTCTGTCTTCTAAGTCAGCATTTATACTTTGCGGGCTTTTAAGGGTAAAAAAAGCAGGTAATTTTATCGCACTAAAAACAGCAGGTGTCTCAATATTGAAGTCTTCTTCCTTCTTTTCGGAAGTAACTTTATATAGATTTCTGTTAATGTTAATTATTTCGAGATGAAATTCCTTTTTGAAATTAACGTCATACTCATAGCAACACGAATCTTTAAAAAAATCAATCGTTTGATTTTGCCCGGTTACGTTATAGTTTAACAGGCTGTTAATAATAATTATCAAAAAACAAATTTTAATTTTCATATCATTTAAATTTTATGGTTTATTGATAAACTTTTTTTGCACATATTTTATCATTAGATGATAAGTCATCGGGCCAGCGAATTTCAAAATTTCCCTTGGTGAGCGTATCTGGAACAGCATATATCATAATTGATTTGGGGTCAAAGTCATTGCAGGCATACCCGTAAAAAGGCTTAAAAACGAATTGATCAACACAATCCCGTGCCCATTTAAAATGATCATAATAAAATTTATATACTGCGGGAGTATCCCATGGGATGCTTAGACCAGGGCGCTGGTGCTCATGCATTAGCCCTAATGCATGGCCGAATTCATGCAACACAATTCGTTTCATCTCCGCTTTGTCGGTCATGGTGTCCAAACCATGAAGAGCCATTGTAGTTTCACCAAAATGATTAATAGCTTCGCTTCCAACCGATGAAGAATAACCCAGTTCAACAAACGAAACGCGAATATCACTATACAACATAGTATCAGTTTTTTCCAATCGAATCCCAGTGTATGAATACCATTCATTAGCAATATTTAAAACTTTCCTGGCAGCCTCCACATTGTTTTCCCAAAAAAACACTTTAAGCTTTTTCTTATTCCTCCAGAAATATCTCTCATCACCAATGAATTTAAATTCTTTTTCTGTTTCAAGCCAGGCAATACCGCTATCTGCAGATTTTAAATTTTCAAAAACATTAGTGCAAACAAAATTTTGGCTTGAAAGTGTTTTGTTACCCGGTTTTTGGTTTTTTACCAACCAAATAATTATAAGCAGGCAAAACAGCCCCGCTATAAATAATATTCCTGGTGTTGAAGCTTCTTTTTTCACTTGATATTATTCCCGCACAGGCTAGCAATGCGGAATCATAAATGAATCAGGTAAAGCAGGTTTAATAAACAGGTCAGAAATTAATGTTCGAAAGATATGTAATATAAATTGAATAAGAAAATGTGAACTGAACGGCACACAAAGGCTGGTGTTTGCCTCACTAAATGAAGTGTGCGCAACACAAAGGCAAGTGTTTGCTTTACTAAGTGAAGTGTGCGCAACACAAAGGCAAGTGTTTGCCTCACTAAGTGAAGTGTGCGCAACACAAAGGCAAGTGTTTGCCTCACTAATTGAAGTGAGCGCAACACAAAGGCTTGTGTTTGCCTTACTAAGTGAAGTGTGCGCAACACAAAGGCTAGTGTTTGCCTTACTAAGTGATGTGTGCGCAACACAAAGGCTTGTGTTTGCTTTACTAAGTGAAATGTGCGCAACACAAAGGCTAGTGTTTGCCTCACTAAGTGAAGTGAGCGCAACACAAAGGCTAGTGTTTGCTTTACTAAGTGAAGTGTGCGCAACACAAAGGCTAGTGTTTGCCTCACTAAGTGAAGTGAGCGCAACACAAAGGCTAGTGTTTTTCCTTACTAAGTGCGTTAGCGGATTGCATAAAAGATTTACATTTGACAAGAATGAAATTTTTCATTGGTGTCACCGATACGGAATGGTTTAAATACTTAACCCAAATAAATCCTGAGGATGTCAACTTCTGGCAACCCGGTGGTAAAGCTTCTTTTAAAGTAATCGGTCGTGGAGCTCCATTTTTATTTAAGCTTAAAAGCCCGCTTAATGCAATAGGTGGTGTTGGTTTTTTCTCAACTCATTCTATTCTTCCAATTTCAATGGCATGGGAAATTTTTGGAAACAGGAATGGAGCTGCAAAAGCAGAGGAGTTTTATAATAACATCCTACGGTTGCGACACAGCAGTAGCGCTCTGTCCGAAAATCCAAACATTGGCTGCATTGTGCTTACAAATCCGGTTTTTTTCAAAAAAGAAGATTGGGTTGCTACTCCTCCTGATTGGGGGCAAAGTATTGTTCAGGGTAAATCATATTCAACAGAAGAAGTTATTGGCAACAATATTTGGAAACAAGTGGAAGCTAACCTGTTTAAATATGGTTTAAACAATAAGGCAGAAGAAGTAAAAAATCAGCTTATTCTGGAGGAACCTGAAGCTCAGTACGGCAAATCAATCCTGACAAAAGTAAGATTAGGGCAAGGAGCCTTTCGTGTATTGGTAACAGATGCATACACAAGAAAATGTACAATTTCTGGTGAAAGGACGTTACCTGTGCTTGAAGCAGCACACATTAAACCATATGCTGAGGCGGGGCCTCACTTTATTTCAAATGGATTGTTATTGCGGTCTGATATTCACAAACTTTTTGATACTGGTTATATCACAATCACAAAGGATTTAAAAGTTGAAGTCAGCAGGAAAATTAAAGAAGAGTACGAAAACGGAAGAGATTATTATAAATTTCATGGCAATTCTTTAATCAATATTCCAAGCAGAAGCATTGATAAACCATCACATGAATTTATTGAATGGCATAATAACATTTTTAAAAGATAAAATTAATGAATGAACACACTCCTCATCCATTGCTATGTTTTCAAAAGAAATATTTATTAATTATTTCTGCTTCTTTTCTAAGGGCTACTTTATTTCATAGGAGGGACGAAAGGGGAAAAATAAAAACATATAATTTAGTGGTTTAAATGCCTTACCTCAAACAAGCCTTCTATTACAATATTATGTTGTTCCTTAGTAAAATTCCTGAGTGGGTTATCCTGTATTTATTATTACCGGGCATCGGATTTATTTTAGGTTTGATTGTTACCGGAGTAGTTCAAAGGATTAGATATTTCAGAAAATTAGAGAAAGCTCGGAAGTATGTTTTATTTTGGATTGACGATATTGTTATGCGAACACGTAATTTAATAGATACTCTAAATAAATTCAATGAGAAGTTAGTTAATTTCGATAATGACGATGTTATACTTGCCTATAATATGATTTTTCCTGATTACCTAATGGAATTTGACAAGGAATTAATTTCAGAGTCATTAGTTTTTAATGCAACGGGCGATTTTAAAACCAATCATTTGCACCTGACAAATCTTTTAGGAAGATTAATATACATAAAAGAAATGATGGAAAATTTAAAAAAGAAATATGATAAATTTTCTGATACCTTATTAGAAAAAGTTAACGAGATGGAAAATTTGCATTTAGAAATAAATAATAAAGTTGTTAATCATTCTGTTAGAGATAACACACAGCTATATGATGAAATATTAAATCCATTAAATAAATTGATTAAAGATTTTTCTGCAAAAAATAATCCAGAAAAGAAATTTAAATCAGTCCAAAGAAAAATTGTTTGGGATGGTTTAATCAATCCTATTTACCGACATTGTCAAACACTTAATTCAACAAATCAAGATGTTTTGCAATGGTCTTCTGAAGTAAGAGAAATTTGTAAAAAAATAGGAAACTGTATGCAAATTATAAAAAGCTTGAGAAATCAAAATAGTGGGCAATTTAAAAATTTAGAAGAAGGATTTAAGAAACTTGAAACGGCTTTAACTACTTATAGAAATCATTTTGAGCAAACTCCATTACGAAGATGGTGGATCATTTGGAAATAATTCTTTTGTACTTTCAGTGCCTCCCACTTTTCTATGCACTTTCAGAGTCTTGCTTTTGCAGACTTTGAAACTCCGGAGGTGAAAATATGATTTTTAATTCAACCATACAATTCCGAAAAGCCTTATTTAAAAAGGCAATTGGGTTTCTTTTTTCACCCACTCTTTTCCCCTGCTCCCCTACTCTATTTTAATACCAGTAAAAATTAACAAAGATTTCACCCTGCAAGTGCCGTAAAAACGGGGGGAGGACGAAAGGGATACGAGGGCTAAAAAGGGGGGAGATACAGGGTTTTAGGTTGCATTAAATCTTTTCTAATTTGAAATAGTATTTATTCTCACCTATAATTACATTTACATGATATAGTCCTGCAGCCAGCTTAGCTATGTCAAGTTCAAGCAAGTCAAAATTTGAAGCAACAACTTGCTGATTATATAAAATTTGACCAAGGGTATTTACAATTAAAAATTGGACTTCTGATTGACTATTTAACCGAAAGTCAAAATAAACTTTATCCTTTGCCGGTGTTGGGTACATTACAACTTCCGGCCTTCCGACAGAATCAACGATAACAATTGCAGAACGCGAACAACCGAGGCTGTCTGTTATTTCTACCAAATATTTACCTGCAACCAAATTGACAGCAGTCATTGAGGTTTGGTTAAGAGCATCGTTCCAGAGAACATGGTATGGTGATACTCCTCCTGTCACACCAACTGTTGCCGTTCCTTCTCCAAATGAGGTATTTGGATCATCACGCGTGGATGTAACATCAAGTTTTATTTCCGGTGGATCGAATATATTAAGCATGGCTGTTGCAAGGCATCCACGGGAATCCGTAACAGTTATAGTATAATTACCGATACTCAAGTCTGTAACATAATCCGTTGTTGCACCTGTACTCCATTGAAAAGAGAATGGGAATACGCCTTGTATAACATTAACGAAGGCCCATGCTATTGTATCTCCATGGCACTTTATTCCCGTTTGATAAACAGTTATGCCAAGAGAATCTTTGTTAATAAAGATGGTATCTGAGGAAACGCAGCTATTGGAATCCAGAGTCTGGACGTAATAATTTCCTGGTGTTGATACAGAAATTGTATCTGTGGTTTGCCCGTTACTCCACTGGTACACAAATGGCGGAGTGCCTTCCAGAATTCCGACAGATGCTCCACCCGGATTATTATGACAGTCTATGTCGTAACCGGAAATTTGTGTGAGGAGTTGGGATTGTGCAACCTCAAATGTATCCGTCCAGGCGCAGCCACTGTTATCGGTAATATTTACTATGTATGTTCCGACAGGTAAGCCGGTAAGGGAACTGGTAGTTGCCCCGTTATTCCACGAATATGAATAAGGCATTGTGCCTCCACTCGTATTAATCAATATCGAACCGTCATCATTTCCTACACAAGTTCTGTTTGTTTTGTGAGCCTCATTCCTGAACCAGGTACAATGATAGCATTCAGACGATAACTCCATCAGTGATACCTGGCTTCCAAAATAAACTTCATAGTTTCCGTTTGAATCAGCATCTGCAACGTGCAAGCTGCTGAATCTCCCCACATCCCACTCTCCGTAATTTTCAGTGAATATATTAGCAAACGAATCAGCATAAAAGTAAACAGTGCCTTCTGACGTAAAGATGTATTCGGGAATGGTGTCGTTGTTCAAATCAGATACAAGGATACCATTAATCCGGCTTTTGACAGGCTGAAATGAATGGATTACCTGGTGAGTAATGCCATTGATAATACTTATTTTACCGGAATCATTTGCTGCAACAATTTCCTGCAATCCATCATTGTCGAAATCATAAAGTGTTGCTGCATAATATTTATCTGTGCTCTGCCAATGCTGGCTCGAAACCGGGTCAAGGATGTGTAAATATCGCTGAGCTACTACTATTTGTTTATTCGAGGCTCCTGTTACATTCCCTATAGCCAGCGATCCGATCATATAGTACGTTGAATTTTCCAGGGAAGCCGAGCTCCATTTTCGCAAAAATGTAATAGGATCTATTACATAAATGGAATCATCACATTGCACGATTAAATCTGCATAGTTGTCATTATCAACATCGGCCACATCGAACATATGAAACTCAGAAAAATTTTCACTGGTATAAAGATGAGACGCTACAATTGTTTTAGTCTGACCGTCTATGATATATATTGCCCCGGTATAACCTTTCCCAGTGCAAATTATAATTTCTTTATCTCCATCATTATCTATATCAGCAATTTTACATCCCCAAATGCCTGTCAATATGGTTTGGGGGAAAAATGTCGGTGTACTTTGCCATTCTAAATCATGAGTCAATGCATTGAAAACTGAAATAATTCCAGCACCAAGATTCTCGCTTGCGATCGAAACACTAACTATTTCATTTATGCCGTCATTATCAATGTCATCAATCGCAATTCCATAGAAGGGGCCGTGTATAGCAAGGGTTTGCCATACAATGGCCTGGGTGGTGATATTGCCGATAAAAATATGATTTGATGACCAGATGACTTCAAGCTGTCCGTCATTATTTACATCGGCAACCTGCATTCCCCGAACTCCGTTATCAGGATTGGTGATTTGCCACAGTTGAGCTAAAGACATAGCATTAATACAGTGAACTTCTCCCCACTGTCCGTCACCATAAATAAGCTCATCAATTCCGTCACCTGTGACATCTTTCACAGTAAAAGAGTTCATGCCTGAACTGGAAGTTACCTGGTATTTGTGATTTTGGGTGTCAACATCATACGCATCCAAAAAAATGGATGAGGTTTGTGCGACCAGTAATTCTTTTATACCATCATTGTCAATATCGGATAACTCCATCTCTACCCAGGTATTTTCATCTATTGTATTAAATTGCCATTGTGTAACGATATTAGAACCATTCACCGAAAGCACAAGTCCCGTTGATGTCATTAATTCCAAAGCCGGATCCGTATCAACATTGCCGATTTTGAAGTACTGCCCTCCATAGGGAATTTTTCGGATTAATGAAAACGTATTCTTATCGTACACATAAATTGTATCCTTGGTGCCGGCTACGAAGTTGCCCATGCCATCATTGTCCACGTCTCCATATTCAATATGAGTTATATCGTAATAAGAAGGAATTGAAAACCTCGCCAGTATATTTTTTGTGAAGGCATCATAAATTACTACAGATCCGTCTCCCAGGCCGGCTGCTATCTGCCTGTTTCCATTATTATACATATCAAGGAAATCAAGCGTTGTCACATCTTCCTCGAACAGTTCACTTGTCCACACTATATCGTAATTGTTTGTTGCACTATCGAACTCAAGCACATACCAATATCCGCGGGTGCCATATGCATAGGCTGCGCAGATGATTTCTTCAATCCCATCATTATTCATATCAACGGTATGCAATGATTTCTTGATAAGTTGATATCCCGGGACTGTATAACGCCAAAGATTATTGCAAGTGTATTGAGCAAACACCGAACTGCTGCCAACAGCGTTAACCAGGAATTGAAAAAAAATAATTGTGATAATTTTCTTCATGTCTTTATTAGTTATATCATGATTAAAATATCTAAAATATTCAATGTGGATTATCTTTTAGCTGCTGATAACGAAGAAGGGATTAAAGAAATAAAGAAAGAAGGGCTTCATAAGTCCATTCATTTTTCACCTGCGCAATATCCACATTCATTTTCATTCTACCAAACCTTATTTACAATGATAATTGGGTTTCTTTTTTCACCTTCTCCTTTCACCTGTTCCCCTACTCTATTTTACTACCCGTAAAAATTAACCAATAATTCACGCTGCAAGTGCCGTAAATATGGGGGTTTGGTGTATTGTATATAAGCTGCAACGCGTAATAAAAAAGGAATTAAACCGTTACTATACTATAAATAAATAATGACAAGCATGAAAGGACGTGTACGTAATTACATGTACAATGAAGAAGGAAATAATTTTTCTGAAAAGCCAGGGCGATGCCCGGCTGGCAGAGCTTGTTCACGAAGGCAACAATGCCGCTTTTGATGTTTTAATGGAGCGACACTCACCGCACCTAAAAAAATTTCTTCACCACCTGCTGCATCATAACACAAATGAAAAGGACGCGCTTCAAAGCATATGGCTGGCTGTGCTAACGGAGCTTCGCAGGAACCACTACCGCGAAAACGGGCAGTTTACCGGGTGGCTTAACAAGATTGCCTATAAC